>JBCCEP010000255.1:0-6361 GCA_039030215.1 Pseudomonadota bacterium | reverse complement strand
GCCGCGAGGGAGTCGTGAATGCGATACTGGCCACCTCTCTGGTTGTGATTCCGCTATGGGCAAGCGCGTCTGGCGAACCATTTGCGATAACGCTTGCTACGAAGATAACGATTTTGGCGCTGGCGGGCGTTGGTCTGAATACTGCGCTGGGTCAAGGCGGGCTGGTCAGCCTGGGGCATGCCGTATTTTTCGGTCTCGGCGGTTATGCCATGGGGGTTCTGGCAAGCCATGCCCAGGACTTTGTGCCGCTTCTGGAATGGCCATTCACGTTAGATGGGACCAAATCCATGCCGGTCATCTGGATCGCTGCGATCCTTGCCAGCAGCTTGGCGGCATTGATGATCGGACTAATCATCCTGCGGACATCGGGCGTATACTTCATCATGATCACGCTCGCATTCGGCCAGATGTTTTATTATTTCACCATCTCCTGGCCGGCCTATGGCGGCGAGGACGGTTTGCCGATTTATATTCGCAACAGTTTTCCCGGCTTGAACACCCTTGTTCCCTTGCAGTACCATTTTATCTGCCTGGTAC
This sequence comes from Pseudomonadota bacterium, assembly GCA_039030215.1. Taxonomy (GTDB): domain Bacteria; phylum Pseudomonadota; class Alphaproteobacteria; order Rhizobiales; family Rhizobiaceae; genus BOKV01. The sequence continues at coordinate 5,824 of JBCCEP010000255.1, read as the reverse complement.
TCCTGTTTGCCGCCCTTGCTTTCTCTGCACGGCTCAAAAATTCGCCGTTCGGTTTGGCGCTGAATGCAGCAAGGCAAAATGGAGAGCGCGTCGCGGCATCCGGCATTCGACCGTTTGATGTGCGGTTGTGGGCTTTTGTAATTTCAGGTGCGATTACCGGGCTGGCGGGAGCATTGTTTGCCGATTTGAACAGGTTTGTGAGCCCGGTCATGTTCAGCTGGCAAACAAGCGGCGAGATCATAATATTTGTAATCCTAGGCGGGGTAGGGCGGTTGTTCGGACCGGTCGCCGGCGCAATGCTTTTTATAGTTCTCGAGCATTTTCTCGGCGATTTCAGCGAGTATTGGCAGATTTTCCTGGGATTATTGCTACTTGCGGTAATCTTGTATTCTCCAGGTGGCATAATTGGTATTCTCGCCGGAAGGGAGAAATCCCATGGCTGAATCCATCCTCGCAGTTCACGAAATTACAAAATCCTTCGGGGCAGTGCCTGCCTGCAGGCAGGTTACGCTTGATCTGAGGGAAAATGAAATCCACGCTCTGATCGGGCCAAATGGGGCGGGGAAATCGACCCTCATCAAGCAGATTTGCGGCGACCTTGCGCCTGATAGCGGCACGATCCAATTTCTGGGAAAAGATGTCACCGGGCTGGATGTTGCCATGCGGGCACGAATGGGTCTTGGGCGCAGTTTTCAGATTTCGTCGGTGATCTCTGAGTTTACAGTCTTGCAGAACATCGTTCTTCCAATTCTGGGGAAGACGGGCCATGTGATGCGATTTTTCAAACCTGCCTTCGCTGACCAAACTTGCGTGAATTTTGCTCGTCAGGTCGCGAATAGGGTAGCGCTGCAGGATCGCATCTCCGTTCGGGCAGGCGATCTGGCCCATGGAGAGCGCAGACGCCTTGAAATTGCCATGGCGCTGGCGTTACGACCGCAAGCTTTTCTGCTTGATGAACCGATGGCAGGGATGGGACCTGAAGGTACGAAGCAGATGACCGCTTTGCTGCGTGAGTTACGCGGTGAAGCGCCAATTCTTCTGGTTGAGCACGACATGGATGCGGTCTTTGCACTGGCTGACCGGATATCCGTACTCGTGAACGGTGAGATTATTGCCAGCGGGACGGTTGACGAAATCCGGACAAATGCTCAGGTCAGGCTGGCATATCTGGGCGAGGAGGAAGACAAATGAGCCTCCTTAACCTGTCTGATGTGAACGTTTTCTATGGTAAATCACAAGCGTTGTTTGGTGTCGATCTTGACCTCGAGGAGGGAGAGGTTCTGGCATTGATGGGTCGCAATGGAATGGGAAAAACGACCACGATACGCGCCATTTGCGGAATGATGCCTGTACAGTCCGGCGAGATACGGTTTGATGACTTTCCACTTGCCGGAATGGCGTCGCACGAAATTGCCAGATTAGGGTGCGGACTGGTGCCGGAAGGGCGGCGATGTTTTGCCAGCCTAACCGTTGAGGAAAATCTCATCGCAGCTGCTCGCCGCGGCGAATGGAACCTCAGAACTGTGGGTGAATTATTCCCAATATTGGCAGAGCGTCGAACCCAACGCGCGGCGACACTGTCAGGCGGTGAGCAGCAGATGCTGGCGATTGGCAGAGCGCTGATGACCAATCCCAAACTCTTGCTGCTGGATGAGGCAACCGAGGGGTTGGCGCCATTGGTCCGGGAAGTCATCTGGACCGCAATTGCCGGACTGAAGAGCAAGACTGATCTGGCAATCCTCGTCGTCGACAAATCTCTCAAGGAAATCAAGTCGGTTGCCGACCGAGCTGTAATACTCGAGCGCGGCCGGTCTGCGTGGGCTGGCACGTTTCCAGAGCTCGATCAGAATGTTGCAACGCGTTATCTGGGCGTTTGAGCGCGTATTCGTATTGATTCGGTTTTGCGAGAAAAGAGATTTCCTGGTTATCACCACTCAGGCGAATGGAGTGCTAACAATCTGATTTTAAACATTTATTTACTTTCGTACTTGCACGATGCCATGGATTGCTGGCAATCTGATTCTCATGATCCATAACGGAGGCATCGTATGATCTCGAAGGAAATGGAATTGATGTTGTCGGGCCATGGGCTGACCACTGCCCAGATTTACTATGCAATGCCGGATTATCAGACGATACTGCAAACCTATCTCTGGCAGGATTATGATCTTGCGCCGGATTTTCCGAAGCTGCGAGGCTTTCTGGAATTCTGGCAGGAAGAACTGGACGGACCAATTCGCTCGGTCCGCTACACTCACAAACGGCTGATCAGTCCCAGCGAGTGGCAAAACGTGGGTGGAGAATTCACACTGCAGTAGGACGCCGCACCAAGGGCGCTACTGCCCGGGACAATTCAATCGCAATATCTTGCGATTGCGCATTGGGGATTGTCTTTGGTTATGACCATTGTTTCAAAAACTTCATCGCCAGTGGTCTCGCAGCTCAGCAGATTTGCCTTTTGTATCGGTGTTCCCTGACGAATGGGTAGCGCCTGTCCACTTCGCTCTTCGTAGACAACCCCGTTTTTCTCAAATTCTGCAACGGCCTGTTCGCACGTCATCTGTTGCGTCAATTCCTGCGCGGTTGCGATGTTCGGCAAAAGGAAAACCATCGACAACATCAAAGCTGTATATTTCATTGCAGTTTTTCCTTTGTTTTGGTTTTCAACTTACGATTCTCTTAGCCCGTTCTCACCTAAAAGAACATAGAGCAGTATATTTTGACGAATGATTGCGGCAATTTCATTTCCGGCCATTACGTGAATTGCAAGACGTGCCATTTGGCATTGCGGATTTTGCCTGTTAGTGAGGCAGGGTGGGTATTCGAAATTTCATAATCGCGTCGGCGAATCTTTTGCATCGACTGAATATTGCCATCTGCATTGTGTTGATGTCTGTACTTTTCATTGCGCAAATCACCATTGTGGTCCTGCGATATGCGTTTGGTGTCGGCTTTCTCGAATTACAGGATATGGCATCCTATTCATTTGCAATGCTCGTCGTCTTGAGCATTCCGGTAGCGCTTCGATTGGATCGTCATGTAAGGGTGGATATTTTCCGCTCGCGACAGCAGATTACGACACAGCGCAGATTTGATCGTTTCGGGATCGTCTTGCTGCTCTTTCCAGTGTTTGCGATGACGCTGTATATCGTGATGCCCCAGGTGATCTATTCCTGGCAAATATTGGAGGCTGGCGTTGAGACAGGCGGCTTGCCGGGATATTTCCTAATCAAGACTGCCCTGCCAGCGACCTGTTTCCTGATGTTGCTACAGGGTGCCGCTTTAATGCTGGGGGAAAATTCCCCATCAACTGGCATTGAAGCGGCAGGTGAACGACATGGAAAGTGATGTCCTTTGGCTGATCATCCTGGGTCTGACATTATTGGCCGGGATCATGACCGGAATACCGGTCATGCTTGTTATCGCTGGCGTCCCGCTTGCAATCGCGTTTATCGCATCAATTTTCGGAGCGTTTGATCTCTCCTTTCTGCTTGCCTACCCAAACCGCATTTTCGGGGTGATGAACAACACCATTTTGATTGCTGTTCCGCTTTTCGTCTTGATGGGCGTTCTGCTTGAACAATCACGGGTAGCAGAACGAATGCTGCTGAATATGACGCGGATGTTGGGCGGTTCGCGTGGGACCCTGGTTCTTTCTGTCATTGTCGTCAGCGCTCTGATCGCCGCCTCTACCGGAATAATCGGGGCGACGGTCGTAATGCTTGGCATGATTGCCTTGCCGGCCCTACTTCATGCGGGCGTTTCCGAACGGCTATCGAGCGGATTGATCTGTGCATCGGGGACGCTCGGCCAGATTATTCCACCCTCCATCGTTCTCATCATATTGGGCGATCAGATTTCCAATGCGCATATTGAAGCGCAGCGAAATGTTGGCAATTTTGCACCGGATCCGGTGACGGTCGGGGATCTGTTTGCGGGAGCCTTGTTGCCTGGACTGGTACTCGTGGCGCTATATTCCGTTTATGCGCTGGCGGCGGTCAATTTGGGCGCAGCGCCTGATAGCGCCACAGAAAATGTAACCTCTGACAATGGCTTAAATGACATAACCGCTGACGGCGTAAATGCGAGCGCTGATGCACGGGATTTGATCGTTACCGTCGCTCCGCCAATACTCCTTATTATTGCAGTACTGGGATCAATTCTGATGGGAGTGGCCACTCCCACCGAAGCAGCGGCGGTTGGTGTTCTAGGTACGTTGCTGATTGCCGCGGGCTACAGCGATGTGAAGTTCAAATTATTGCCCGTGATCATGTTTTTCACGGCATTGGCTGCCTTTGGCCTCGTGGTCTTGAAGGCAAGCGGTGCCACGCATATTGATGCCAGCGGCCTTAGCGGAAGTATGGGTATAGGAACGCTTGTTGCGATCTTTTGTGCGTTGTTGCTATTGGCCGGCATGGTAACCGCGATCTGGTGCCTTTGGCGGGTTGACGTTCTGGTTGGTGCGATCACCAGAACCATCGAAATTTCTGCGATGATTTTTGGTATCATCATAGCGGCCAGCATGTTGTCGCTGGTGTTTCGCGGATTTCAGGGCGACGAGATTGTCAACGAATTGCTGACCAGCATTCCGGGAGAAAAATGGGGGATGCTGATTGTGACAATGACGGTGATTTTTCTTTTGGGTTTCGTATTGGAGTTCGTGGAAATCGTGCTGATTGTCATCCCGATCATCGGGCCGGTCTTGCTTGCCACTGACTTCGATCCCGTGTGGCTGGCCGTTCTGGTTGCATTAAATCTGCAGACATCCTTTTTGACGCCGCCTTTCGGGTTCGCACTGTTTTACTTCCGCTCGGTGGCACCGAAAGAAGTTTCTACCGAAACCATCTATCTGTCGATCATTCCTTTCGTTATCATTCAATTGTTGGCGATGGTAATCGTTGTCGCATTTCCAGCCCTTGCGACTTGGCTTCCGTCCCTTCTGTTCGGCTAATCGACAACCGTTGGAGTATTCACGATGAAAAGAAGAAACCTATTAAAAGCTGGTGCAGTGGTACCGGCGATGGCATTGGCCACTCCGGCAATTGCGCAAGGCAAGGTGGAATGGAAATTACCGACGAGTTTTCCCGCGAAGGCTCCCGGTGTGGGAACCAATGTGACCAGTTTTGCAGCGCGTGTTTCGGCGATGACCGATGGCCGACTAACGCTCAAGGTCTTTTCGGGCGGTGAATTGGTGCCGCCCTTTGGCGTGGAAGATGCTGTCCAGAACGGCAAAGCCGAGATCGGACATTCGACACCTTATTATTCCGCCGGCAAGAATTCCGCTATCCATTTCTTTTCAACGGTTCCGTTCGGTATGACTGCAACCGAGCATGTGGGCTGGTTGCGTTATGGCGGCGGTCAGGAATTGTGGGATGAGATTTACGCAGAACGCGACCTGAAGCCATTTTATTCCGGAAATTCGGGCGTTCAGGCCGCTGGTTGGTTCAAGAAGGAGATCAATTCTGTGGCTGATCTTGCCGGATTGAACATGCGCATTGCCGGTTTGGGCGGCGAAGCGATGCGTAAACTGGGCGTCAATGCGGTTCTATTGCCGCCTCCTGAAATCTTCCCGGCATTCCAGTCCGGTGCGATTGATGCAGCAGAATGGGTTGGGCCAATGCTCGATCAGGCATTTGGCCTGAACAAGGTTGCCCAGCTTTGCTACGTACCGGCATTTCATGAACCAGGTGCTGCACTGGAAGTTGTCGTCAATCGTCAGGCTTATGAAGATTTGCCGAAAGACCTGCAGGCAGTCCTTGCCAATGCCGCGGAGGCAACCGCTCACGAAACGATTGCCCAGTTTGGGTATTTCAATGCAGTGGCG
>JBCCEP010000254.1:0-6381 GCA_039030215.1 Pseudomonadota bacterium | reverse complement strand
GGCCGCGGATCGCTTTTCCTTGGCTTCTTCCGGCTCTCTGTTAACGGGTTTTGCCTTAGGACGGTCAGGCGGAGCATTTTGTGGCAGCGGAATCAGATTGGGCTGAATGGGTTTCTGGTCAGGCTCAATCTTTGCAAGTTCCTCCTTGATTTCTTCTTCCGCTGGCTCGGGCGGTTCCGGTTCTTCAAGCTTGGCCAATTCCGTTTCTTCGGGTGGTGTATCCTTCTCGTCGCCATCCAGCTCCGGTTCCGGCTTTACCTCCGGTGACGAGACGACTTTCTCTGCTTCCGGAGCGGCAGCGGTCTTTTCGGTATCAAGCGGCTTGTCTGTTACGATACCTTCCCGGGATTTGCTGTCTTCCTTGGCTTCACCGACATTGAGTGCCTCCGGATCACTCTTGGGTTCTTCTGTTTTTTTCGGTTCCGGTTCAGCCTCCGTTTCCTCTTCATCCTCCGGTGGCGCTTCCTCGGGTTCGGCCTCAAGGCTCACTTCAACGCCCTGCTCCTCAAAGGCAACAAGCGGCGCAGGATGATATCCTGATACCAAAGCCCACACGAGCACAGCACCGTGCAGGAAAGTCGAAAAAACAACGCTTGTTTTCATCATGCCTCTGAACGCTCAAATGCGCTGATCTTTAGTCTAGGGCTGGGGCTACAGCGCCGACAAGGCAATTTTTTGTTGAGTACATAATGCAATTGGTCACGAAAACGAAGGAATTACCCGAAAATCCGCGATTCCAGGCTTTAGTCGCGGCCTACTGGGCGAGCATGCGCGATAGCAATTCGGTGTAATCGAGATCATGATCAAACTTTCCGTTATTCAGAAACTTGATCACCTGAATGATCACCAGCGGATTGTTCATCATGAATGTGTGGCTTGCCGGCAAAACGATATGATCTGCCATGCCTTCAATACGCGTGCTCTCAACGGACACGGTCCCGTCATCCGGACCTGGAATAATCATCGAAAAGACCGGATTGATGGACTTGTCCCCCGCGATGACGCCGAGTTCAAAATCCACGGGTCCCAGGCTCTTGGCAACGGAATCTGCTTCCGTGCCCAGTTGCTTTCCGGCCGGCCCGGTTATTTTTTCAAATAGCTCCAGATCCCCGAAAGTATCGACAATTTCCGACCCCTTGTTTGGTGGTGCCAGCATTACAACACGGCCTAGATTTTCAGGAGAAGCCTGCGAAAGCCACGCCCGCACGATGATCCCGCCCAGGGAGTGCGTAACAAAATTCAGTTGACCCGTACCGCATTCCGCAACGGCTTCGCTGACATGGGTCATGAATCCGTCAATGGTCTGGTCGGTCGAGGGGTAGCCGTTATTCACAACCTTGAAATCGGCTATCTCGAGCAGCTCCTCCATCAATGCCAACGAAGTATCGCTTCTGCCAAGACCATGGAGCAGAACAACGCATTTTTCAGTTTCCACTGCCGTCTCCTCCGTTTGGGCAAAGCCTGGCCCGGCAAGAGAAACCAGCACAAACATCGCTACTAAAAATCGAACCATCACAAACTACCTGGACATCAACAATTGCTCCGCAAACACAACCAATATAGGTCCGCATCCGAAAAATCCATCTGGCATGACGCATAGTGGCGGCAGGATCAACGGCCGATCAGATATGGATGTTGAATTTGGCTCGGATTGCCTCGTCAACCGCCGGGTCAAACAACGGTGTCTGTGAACGGTCCAAAATCCGGTTTTTCCGCTCGATCGCCATTCGAACCAGTTCCGGCTTGCCGATTTCAGCCCATTCCTTGGGGCTGGTTCTATCCGCAACACGGGGATAAACATATTCCGTCTGCATCAGACCGAGCGTCTGTTCATGTCCCAGATAATGGCCAGGGCCCTCCAGACAAACCTGTCGCATGGCTTCCAGACTGACACTGTCTTCGGTCACGTCGATACCGCGGACACATCGCAGCACCTGGCCCAGCATGTCGTCACCCAGTACCAGCGATTCCATGCAGAACCCGAGAAGAGACGCATGCATGCCGACCGCCTCATAGACCATGTTCAGCCCGCTCAGCCCCGCCAGCACATTTGATATGCCCTGTTCCCAGCCAGCCTGCATGTCCGGCATTTTGGCGTCTGCAATCCCCGCTGCCGCACCGCCAGGCAGATTGTAGAACCGATGCATCTGCGCACAGCCAGCCGTCAGTAACGCCTGCTCACCGGACCCGCCGGACATCGCACCGGAACGCAAGTCGGATACAAATGGCCAGGTACCGAAGATCGCCGGATGTCCCGGCTGGATCGCATTGATGTAAACGACCCCCGCAAGACATTCGGCAACAGCCTGAACGATCGCTGTGGCAAGCGGCGCGGGAGCCGTCGCACCAGCCTGTCCCGCTGACAGTAGCAAAATCGGCATACCGCCACGCACACAGCTTTCCATGGTGATGCAGCTTTCTTCGGCAAACTTCATCGGGGGAACAACAAAACAGTTTGTATTCGACACGAAGGGTCGCGAACGCCAGGTCGCTTCGTCACCAGCAATCATGTGCAGCAGATCAAAACACCGTTCCACATGTGACGGATCTGAAAAGCTCGTCCCGATATGCTTGGTGGTCCCGCCACAGCTTGCATAAATCGTGTTGATGTCCATTTCGAAATTGTCTTCGATGTCACGGCAGACCATCGCGCGCTGGAAAAAATGGACGTTATCGAGGGCATGCGTGATGCGGGCAGCATCGAACAGATCCTGCGTCGTTGAATCGCGATATTCGTGGTTCTCGATATCAACGACATGGACCGCCGCGCCGGCAGTACCAAAATGGACACGCGAACCAGACAGTTCCAGATCATGAGCCGGGTCCCGTCCGAAAAGCGTAATGTCACGCGCCGCAACGGCAAGCATGTCTTCAACCAATGAGCGGGAAAACCGGATCCGGCCATCCTCGCCCTGCTCTGCTCCGGCACTGGTCAGGATATCAACACCCGATGGTGGTGCATCCGCAAGACCAATCGTCTCCAGCGCATCGAGTGCCGCACTGTGAATTCGCGCGACATCCTCATCTGATAATGGTTTGTATTGGCCGCCGGGCAAGCCAGGCCTGACCGGACGCAAATTGTCGGCCAAAGGTGCTGATCGTACGGCAATACGACCAGACCGTCCTCCGCTTCGACGACCCCTTTTATTCGCGGTTTCAGTTCCCATGGTCGCCGCTTCCTCCGTTGCAAGCGCCTCTACATACGGGTTCGCTCCGCAGTCGGATCGTAAAACGGCTTCAGCGTTACTTCAGCCGCATGACGTTCGCCTGCGATCTCCAACTCGTAATTTGAGGACAGCATCTCGGCAGGCTTTTCTCCCTTGCATGGCACATAGCCAAGTCCAATCGCGCCACCGAGATAATGTCCGTAATTTCCCGACATGATAATTGATACGATCTCACCGTCTCGAACAATCGGCTCATTGTGCAGAACCAACGGCTCGGGGTCTTTCAGTTTGAATTGGACCAGCCGGCTTGAAAGGCCCTCTTCACGTTTGCGCAGCACGGCATCGCGGCCAAGGAATTTTGGCTTTGCGGTTTTGACAGCAAATCCGAGACCAGCTTCCAGCACATGGTCTTCATCGGTGATGTCATGACCGAAATGACGAAATCCCTTCTCGATCCGACAGGAATCGAGCGTGTGCAAACCGCATAGCTTGAGGTTGAATTCCTTGCCCGCGGCATCGATTGTCTCAAACACATGAGCGGCCTGATCGGTCGGCACATATATTTCCCAACCCAGTTCGCCGACATAGGTCACACGATGTGCTCGGGCCAATCCCATCCCGATCTCGATTTCCCGCATGGTGCCGAATGGATGCACGTCATTGCTGAAATCGTTGGGACTTACAGCTTGCATCAACTTTCGCGAATCTGGCCCCATGACAACAATCACCGACTCCGCCGCGGTAACATCGGTAATAACCGCAAAATATTCGCCAACATGCCGTTTGAGCCAGGCAACATCCCGCTGCAAGGTCGCGGCAGGAACAATCAGCAGATATTCCGTTTCTGAAAGGCGCGTAACGGTCAGATCGCATTCGATACCACCGCGTTCATTTAGCATCTGGGTGTAGACAATGCGGCCGGGCTCGACATCGATATCATTGCCGCAAACCAATTGCAGAAATTCACACGCATCGCGCCCCTCGACGCGGATCTTGCCAAACGAAGTCATGTCGAAAAGGCCGACACCCTGCCGTACGGCCATGTGCTCGGCGCGCTGATTGTTAAACCAGTTCTGGCGTTTCCACGAATATCGGTATTCGCGCTCCTGACCTTCATTTGCAAACCAGTTTGGGCGTTCCCAGCCGGAAACTTCACCAAATACCGCGCCCCGCGCCTTTAGATGTTCATGAAGCGGCGATCGGCGAACCCCGCGTGCCGTTTCCATTTGCCGGTATGGGAAATGGTCCGCATAAAGAACTCCAAGCGTCTCGCTTACCCGCTCCTTGAGGTAGTGCCTGTTCTTCTGGAACGGCTGCGCCCGGCGGATATCAACCTCCCAAAGATCAAATGGTGGTTCGCCATCATTGATCCACTGTGCAAGCGCATGGCCCGCACCGCCAGACGAAACAATACCGATGGAATTGTAACCGGCTGCGACCCAATAACCTCCAAGTTGCGGCGACTCGCCCAGATAGTAATTGTCGTCCGGGGTAAAACTCTCCGGTCCATTGAAGAACGTATGAATACCGGCCGTTGCCAGGATCGGCAGCCGTGAAACCGCATTCTCCAGAATTGGCTCGAAATGATCGAAATCTTCCGGCAGCTGGTCAAAGCTGAAATCTTCGGGAATGCCGTCCATACCCCAGGGCTTGGCCTTCGGCTCAAACGCCCCCAGCAACATTTTGCCGGCATCTTCCTTGTAATAGGCGCATTCGTCCGGAACGCGCAGCACCGGAAGCCCCTTGAGACCATCAATGCCTTCGGTGACGATGTAGAAGTGCTCGCAGGCATGCAGCGGGACGGTCACCCCGGAATCTGCTGCAAGGTTACGCGCCCACATGCCTCCGCAATTGATCACAATATCGGTGGTTGTGGTTCCGGGCTCTCCGCCTTTCTCCCAGTCGACACCGCTTACCCGGCCATTATTCGTGCGGACATTGGTCACCTTCACATTTTCGATGACCCGCGCTCCGTTTTGCCGCGCACCTCTGGCAAGCGCCATCGCAATATTTGCGGGATCGCACTGCCCGTCATGGGGAAGATAGACCGCAGCCTTGACGCCATCCGTGTTCAAATGCGGATAGCGATCCTGCAACTCCTCAATACCTATTTCGTTGGCTTCAACGTCGAATGCTCGAGCTAAGGAAGCCTGACGCAGGATTTCCTCCTTGCGTTCATCAGTCAGAGCGACCGTGATCGAACCGGTCTGGCGCATGCCGGTCGCGATCCCGGTTTCCGCCTCAAGTTCGGTGTAGAGATCGGCAGAATATTTCGCCAGCCGCGTCAGGTTTTGAGATGGACGCAGCTGACCAATCAGGCCTGCCGCATGCCAGGTCGTACCACAAGTCAATTGGCGGCGTTCCAGCAGGACAATGTCCTTCCAGCCAAGCTTCGAAAGGTGATAGGCGACCGAACATCCCGATACACCGCCGCCAATGATGACAGCCCGCGCGGAGGCAGGAACATCTACGCTCATGCACGCAACCTTTCATTGGCAGCATCCCACAGGGGTTCATCAGCCTGAACAATTGCCGGAACGCGGTTCCCAAAAATCTCAACTTCGAGGCTTGTGCCCGGTACCGCAAGATCGGTGCGTACCATCCCGAGCGCAATCGACTTGTCGACACGATGGCCCCAGTCCCCCGAAGTCGTCTCTCCAACGACCTCATCACCATGCCACAGCGTCGACATATAAGGTGCGTCGCATTCCTCGGCTTCGACAACAAGCGTTACAAACCGCTTGCTCGAACCTTGCTGCTTTTCGCGTTCAATCGCCGCCTTACCCCGGAAACTCGGTTTCGACCAGTTTATGAACCGGTCAAGCCCGCTCTGCATGATGGTGTAGTCGGTCGAAAGGTCACCCTTCCAGGTGCGGTAACCTTTCTCGAGACGCAGACTGTTCAGCGCAAACATACCAATTGGTGTAAGCCCATGCCCCGAACCTGCTTCCATCACAGCGTCATAGACCGCTTCGGTATCGGCATTGCGGGTATGAATCTCCCAGCCCAGCTCCCCTGCATAGGAGACCCGGAACAACATAACGTCCCGACCACTGATCTTGGTCCTTTGCCAGCTAAGCCAGGGCAGGCTCAAATCCGCATCGCAGATTCCCGACAATATGTCTCGTGTTACGGGACCAGTGAATATTTGGCAGGAAAATTCGTCGGTTTTGTCAATTAGGCTAAGCGATCCATCTTTCGGCAAGTGTTTTTG
>JBCCEP010000253.1:0-6413 GCA_039030215.1 Pseudomonadota bacterium | reverse complement strand
CTCGTATAGATCAGCCGTTTTTTCCAAGATCGCGGCGCGGTCGGCCACCGGCGTGTCAGACCAGGCAGGCGCGACCTCCACACAACGTGAAATCGCCCGACGGGCTTCATCGACGTCGGCGTCCTTTATGATGCCAACCTTGTCAAACGGGATTGCGGGGTTTCGGACTTCCCGCCCTTCTTCATCGCCCCAACCAGTCTTCGAAAACCGGCCCATCTCGTTATCCAGCTCGGATAGCTGTGCCGGATCGTTCAGATTCCAGCCAATGCTGTTCTTGCGCTTGTCACCGAACATATCCCTGGGCAGGGGGATGGCTGGATGCGGCAGAGGATCGGCGGAAAGAACAGCCGCCACCGGGTCTTCGGCGATCTGTTCGGGGGGAATTGCCTTGTCGAGAATCTGATGGACGAAGGACGAATTGGCGCCATTTTCCAGCAATCTGCGGACGAGATAAGCGAGCAGGTCCTTGTGCACGCCAACAGGGGCATAGATGCGCCGCCGGCGGCCATCCTTGCTGCGCGCAATTTCATGCAATGCCTCGCCCATGCCATGCAGCCGCTGAAACTCGAACTCGTTGGCATGCGTTGCCATGTGATTGATCGCCGCGACCGAATGGGCATTGTGGGTGGCAAATTGCGGAAAGACATGATCATTCATCGCCAGCAATTTGCGCGCGCAGGCGAGGTAGGAAACATCGGTTGAATCCTTACGAGTAAACACAGGGTAGCCCGCCTGTCCAAGGACCTGCGCATTCTTGATCTCGCTGTCCCAGTAAGCGCCTTTGACCAATCTGACTGATATCTTCCGGTGGGTCTTTCTTGCTGTGGCATATAGCCAGTCGAGTACTGCAGGTGCACGACGGGAATAGGCCTGGACGACAATCCCGAGCCCGTCCCATCCTGTAAGGGTCTCGTCTGTCAACAGGCTTTCAATGATATCGAGCGAGATGTCGAGGCGATCAGCTTCCTCGGCATCGATTGCAAGCGGAATGTTCAGCGGTTTGGCCATACGCGCCAGCTCTGCGATCCTGGGAACCAGTTCTTGCATTATTCGCTGGCGATTGACGGTTTCATATCTGGGATGCAGCGCAGAAAGCTTGACGGATATACCCGGATTAAGATGAACGTCGGCTGCGTTGGCTTTGGCTCCGATTGCCGTGATCGCATTCGCATAAGCAGCAAAATAACGGGCCGCATCCCGCGCCGTGCGCGCCGCCTCACCCAGCATATCAAAGGAATGCAGATAACCTTGCTCGCGATCGGCCGAACTGTTTTCAAGTGCTTCGCCAATGCTTCGGCCAAGCACAAACTGGCGGCCCATCAGGCGCATGGCCTCACCGACGGCAGTTCTTGCAACCGGCTCACCCAGTTTTCGAACGGTTGAATGCATGATGCCGGCCAGGTCGTCAGCTCTGGCGGGAATTGTGCGAAACACCTTTCCTGTCAGCATCAAAGCCCAGGTCGAGGCATTGACCAATGAGGACTCCGCCCGGCCCAGATGGCGCGCCCAATCGCCCTCACCGATCTTGTCGGATATCAGCGCATCGAGCGTTTCGGCATCCGGTGTCCGCAGATAGGCCTCCGCCAGGCACATGAGTGCTACGCCTTCATCGGTATTCAATCCGTATTCAGCGAGAAATTTTTCGATCAGTCCCGAGTTGCCCTCTGACCGGATATCTAGAACGAGTGCCGCCGCATCGGCCGATATCGACGCCCTTGCTTCGGTTGACAATGCCAGGAGTTCGAGCAGGGCCGGCATGCAGTCGGCTTCCGGCAGCATGGTCAATCGCCTGATCTCATTTCTCAACTCATCGGCCATCCAGGCACCCTTGTGCGATAGTTACTAATCACCTTGTTATCATAATTTTACTTGGCTTTTTCACTATTTTTGGTATGTTTTTCAGGATTTTTCACTATCAATGAGGCAAAATCCGTGTCTGAACTTGATCCAATCGATATCAAGATGCTCGCTGCATTGCAGGAAAATGGGCGCATTACCGTGACGGAGCTTGCCGAGAAGGTGCACCTGTCGAAGACGCCCTGTACCGAGCGGGTCCGCAGGCTGGAACGGGAAGGATATATTTCAGGCTACCGGGCGATGCTGGTTCCCGAAAGAGTAGGGCTATCCTGCCTGGTGTTCGTACAGGTCACGCTGGAGCGAACCACGACCGATGTGCTGGACCGCTTCAACGAGGCGGTGTCAATGATCCAGGAAGTCGAGGCTGCCCACATGATCGCAGGTGGTTATGACTATCTGTTGAAAGTCAGGGCGCGGGACATGACCCATTACAGGAAGGTGCTGGGGGACCAGATCGGTGAACTTCCAGGGGTCAGCAGCACCAGCAGTTTCAGTGTCATGGAAACAGTTGTGGAAGGCGGCGATATTGCCAAGTCCCAGCTTGAGGAAATTTCAGCTCAACTGGAATAGTCACGACAATCATCAATGACCTTGCCGTCATTGGGCAAGTCAGCAACGAGTTCAACTGCACCCTTCAGCTTGGTTACCTTTGCCAATGTCTCGGCGAGCTGATTCAGATCGGTATCCTGCTCGCTCCTGGCTACGACCTGCAATTTCATGGCGTCGCTGTTTCCTTCGCGAAAGACTACCAGGCGGGCTGCAGTGATCGCCGGTGTCGCCTTCTTGATTTCCTCAATCTGCACCGGATCGACAAACATGCCCTTTACCTTGGTTCGTTGATCGGCCCGGCCCATCCATCCCTGGATGCGCATATTGGTTCTTCCGCAGGGCGATGGCTCGTCAAGCACCGCCGACAGATCGCCGGTTCCCAGGCGGACGAAGGGATAGGCCAGATTGAAAGATGTAACCACGAGTTCCCCGACCTCGCCTGCCGGGACAGGGTCGCCAGTACCGGGCCGAACGATCTCGACGATGAGATTTTCGTTGCAGACCATGCCAGGAACCAGCTCGTCATTGGTCATTGTCTCGTAGGCGATCGCGCCCAATTCCGCAGTCGCATAAGCCTGCATAACGGAGACGCCCCGCTCCCGATATTCCTCTCGCATGGAAGGAAAGAGCGCGCCGCCAGAAACCAATGCCTTCTTGATCGAGGATAGATCGCATCCCATTTCTTCCGCCTTATCGAGGAGCACCTTGAGATAGTCCGGCGTTCCGGCATAGGCATCGGGTCTGATTTTGGCCGCTGAAGAAACCTGCTGTTCGGTATTTCCCGTTCCGGCCGGGAAGACATTGGCGCCCAGAGCCCTTGCACCTTCATCCAACATAAAGCCGCCCGGAGTCATGTGATAGGAAAGCGCGTTGTGGACCAGGTCACCCTTGCGGATGCCAGCGGCATAGAATGCGCGGGCAACCTGCCAGGGATCGGTACCGGGTGGCTGCGGTTCCCAAATCGGGCCGGGCGACATGAAGACACGTGTGCCTTCCAGCATCTGTTCGTTGGCAAAGCCACCAAAGGGCGGCTCTTCGGACTGAGCGGCCATCAATTCAGATTTGCGCAGCACCGGCAATTCGGCAAGTGCTTCGCGAGAGTTCACCGAAGAAAGGTCAATTGCTTCCAGCCGGTTTTTCCAACCTGGAATATTGGCAGAGATTTCCGCCAAAAATCCGGGAAGACGATCAAACAGTTGCCGTTCCCGGACTAGGGGATCGACGGTTTCGGCATTGTCAAAAAACCTGGTCATTTTCGCATTCCGTATTCATGGGGTGATACGTGGTCATGCAAATTGCAGATCGGTGGTGGCACGGATGTCCTTGAACTGTGCGATCGCGCGAATGATACGCTCTGGTTCGGCATCGAGCGTACTCAAATCCATGGTGAATTCCGGCAGATTGCCCTTGCGTTCTGCAATTTCCTGGGCGTACCAGAAATACACATCGAGCATGTATTCGTCCTCGGTCCGGCGCAGGGTGATATCGCGAATTTGTTCCCAGGGAATTGTCTCAGGCGAATAGCGGGCATCGAACAGGCCGGTAGGGCGCACCGCCACAATCACTTCCTGGCGGAAGAACCGGACCAGCATCGAGGCCGACAACATGGCAAAGAAGACCAGCGCGGCGGCGGCAGTCCAGAACATTCTGCTCGCCTGGTCGAGCGCACCGGTCATCATCCAGGTCAGGCCGGCAACCATGAAGGTGATCGCTGTCGCAACAATAAGCGCCGTACGGAACTTTGTTGTCGAGTAGCGGAACTGGGCCATGGTTGGAACGCTTATCGGCATGGGCAATCATGCAAGCCAACGCTTGCGCCGTTTATAGTGTTTCACATCTCGGAAGGATTTGCGACCCTCGCCGCCTATTCCGAGATAAAACTCTTTCACGTCCTCGTTTTCACGCAGGGTCTTGGCCTCGCCATCCATGACGATCCGGCCGGATTCGAGGATATAGCCATAGGTGGCATATCTGAGCGCGATATTGGTGTTCTGCTCCGCCAACAGGAACGAAACCGCTTCCTTCATGTTGAGATTGCTGACAATGTCGAAAATCTCTTCCACCAGTTGTGGCGCCAGCCCCATGGAAGGCTCATCCAGCAGGATGGTCGACGGTTTCGACATCAATGCACGGCCAATTGCGCACATTTGCTGTTCACCGCCTGAAGTGTAACCGGCAAGACTTTTGCGGCGCTCCTTCAGGCGCGGAAAATAACTATAGACCTTTTCAAGGTCCTGGGCGATCGCGACACGGCCATCCTTGCGGGTAAATGCGCCGGTCATCAGATTTTCCTCAATCGTCAGATGGCCGAAGCAATGCCTGCCCTCCATGACCTGGATGCATCCCCGACGTACCAATTCGCTTGGCGACAGCGATTGTATCTCCTCGCCTTCGAACAGGATATTGCCCTTGGTAACTTCGCCGCGTTCGGCATGCAGCAGGTTGGAGACCGCCTTCAGCGTCGTAGTCTTGCCTGCGCCATTGGCGCCCAAAATCGCAACAATGCCGCCTTTGGGTACCGTCAAGGAGACACCCTTGAGCACGAGAATGACGTGATTGTAGATCACCTCGATATTGTTGACTTCGAGTAGCGGTGCCGTTGTTGCCTGGGTTTGCAGCATCACAATTCCAATGCAGTTTCCTTTATGGCCGGAGCCGGCGAAACTCGCCGGCTCCGTTTTCAAGCGCCTAGTTACAGCGCATGTCGATGTTGTTTTCCTTGGCAAATGCCATGGAATCGTCAGCAATCAAGGGATCGACGACTTCCCTGTCTGCTGCGACAAAGTCTGTGATCAATGACCATTTCTTTGCCGAAGCGTCCCATTGCTGGATAGCTCCCAATCCTGGTCCTCCATGATTCTCACAGGAAACATTGACCTCCGGACCAAAATTCGGAATTCCAAGTTCTGCCATGCGGTCATTTGTAAGCTGAAGTGCTTCCATACCGTCGCGCATATCGGCAGAGGTGATGTCTGACTTGCCAGAAATTTCCTGTGCCTTGCGTGCGGCTTCCACGGCCAGCATGGCAGCATACAGCCCGCGGTTATACAGTACCGTACCACCGTTAGAACCATCGCCTGCGGCCTTTCCAGCGTCAAAGACGTATTTCTTCAGATCATCATAGATCGGAAAGTCGCCACCGACACCATGGAAGGCAATGGCCTTGTAGCCGTCTGCGCCGTCACCGGCTGGCAGAACATCGTTCTCGGATGCAGACCACCAGACGCCGATGAATTTATCCATTGGGAAACGGATATTTGCCGCTTCCTGGATGGCTACCTGGTTCATTACACCCCAACCCCACATCATGACATAGTCAGGGCGATCGCGGCGAATTTGCAGCCATTGCGATTTCTGCTCCTGGCCGGGATGGTCAACAGGGATCAGGCTGAGCTCGAAGCCATGTTTCTTGGAAAGCTCCTCAAGCGTGCGGATCGGCTCCTTGCCATAGGCAGAGTTGTGATAGACGAGCGCGATCTTCTTGCCGTTAACGTCACCACCTTCCTGATCAATGATATGCTTTACGATGATCGAAGCGGCGTCCCAATAGGTGCCAGGATAGTTGAAGATCCATTCAAACACCTTGCCATTGGCAGCCGATGTCCGGCCATAGCCCATGGAATGGACCGGAATACCGTCGGCGGTTGCCTTCGGGATTAGCTGGTAGGTGATGCCAGTTGAAAGCGGTTGGTAAATCAACGCGCCTTCGCCCTTTGTCGATTCATAGCATTCGACACCTTTTTCGGTGTTGTATGCTGTCTCGCATTCGATGACACGGGCCTTGACGCCGCCAATCCCGCCATCGCGCTCATTAACAAGAGTGAAGTAATCGGCGTAGCCGTCTGCGAATGGAATACCGTTCGGACCGTAAGGTCCGGTGCGATAGCTAAGCGACGGGAACACCAGATCGGCCAATGCCGGTCCGGCACCCATCACCGCAGCTACGGCTGCGACTATGGCAATTCTTGATAGTTTCATGTCGTTTATCCTCCAGGTTTTCGACATTT
>JBCCEP010000252.1:0-6418 GCA_039030215.1 Pseudomonadota bacterium | reverse complement strand
GACAAAACAATCGTCGTAGTAGACTTCCCCTAGGTCAGATTTAGCGTTTCTTCCACAGATATGCTAGCTTGAGACCGTAGCTTGAAGTTCCTTGATAAGGTCCATTTCAAGCTTGCCTGTGCGCTCGACTTCGGCTTCGTGCGGATAAAGCTCGTTTTCAACAAATGCGCGTGTCGTGTCGACAATCATTTGTTGTTCTTCGGAGAGTGCGAATTCCATTGGATTAATCCCTCATGCTTGCAGGCTTGGATAACGCGGTTTGTGCGTCATGCAGCGCCTTCATCTTGTTGGCCATTTCTGGTCCTGGCTCACAGGATCGGCGGGTTTCGAGGCTAACGTGAACAAGGAGCTGATTGCAGGTGCAAAGCAGTTCGCCATCTTCGCGGCACATTTCGTGATACATGCGAAGCTTCTTGCCTTCTGCCTGCAAGACTTGCGTGTTGACGTAAATCTTTTCGCCCGGATGGGTTTCATTGCGGAACTGGATCACGTTTTCCACGGTGAAGTAGGAAAGGCCGGAAGCGATGTAATCTGCATCAGCGCCGATCATGCACATCACCACATCACCGGCATCGGAGAATACCTGGCCATAGCGGCTTTCATTCATGTGGCCGTTATAATCGGTCCAGTCGATAGGGATGACCCGCTCAAGTGTACGTAACGGCTTGGTATAATCAGATGGTAATGCCGGCTTTGTACGGGCTTCGTGCTCGGCCAGAATTTTGCCTGCACCCCAATTGCGTGCCTTGAGGCCGCGCATGATGGTGACAAGGTTGTCATCGCGGATGCGTTCCAATTCACGGATTGTATGCATGCCGGATTGTTCATCAGACTGGTTGGCGATCGTATCAACGAGATCATCAGTGAGTTCTGGAACGTCCATCAGTTTGGTCCATGGCCAGGAAAGGCAAGGGCCAAACTGGGCTATGAAATGTTTCATGCCAGCTTCGCCACCGGCGACGCGGTAGGTTTCGAAAAGACCCATCTGTGCCCACCGAAGGCCAAAACCGAACCGGATTGCGTCGTCGATTTCTTCTGTGGTTGCGACACCATCCTTAATCAACCAAAGTGCTTCACGCCATACGGCTTCGAGGAAACGGTCCGCGATATGGGCATCGATCTCCTGACGCACGATCAGTGGTTTCAAACCGATTGGCTCAAGTGCTGATTTTGCCCGTTCGCAGGTTCGCTGATTGCCAACCAGTTCGATCAAAGGCAAAAGGTAAACCGGGTTGAACGGATGTGCGACGAAGATCTGATCCGGGTTAGCAGCACCCTCTTGCAATTCGGAAGGCTTGAAACCAGAAGTAGAAGAGCCGATGAGGGCATCCGCTTTGCAATTGGCCTGGATTTCGGCAAAGACCTTGTGCTTGATCTCGATGCGCTCAGGCACGCTTTCCTGGATCCAGTCTGCATCCGCAACCGCTTCTGCAATCGTTGCCACATGGGTGAGTTTGCCTTCGGTCGGGACTGAACTGTCGAGTAGGGCGGGCAGCGAGCGGCGGGCATTATCGAGTACTTCGCCGATTTTGCGTGTTGATTCCGGGTCCGGATCAAACAGGTTTACGTCGATGCCGTTGAGAAGGAAGCGGGCAGCCCATCCGCCGCCGATCACGCCACCGCCAATGATTGCTGCTGTTTTAATGCTCATGACTTTGGTGCCCGTTTTGTAAGGCCGAGTTTTTCACGAACTGCTGCCGGGCCCATAACGCTGGAACCCATGTTCTCGATAATGGTAACTGCTCGCTCAACCAGTTGTGGGTTGGTGGCCAACTCGCCCTTTCCAAGCCACAGATTGTCTTCGAGACCGACGCGGACGTTTCCGCCTGCGTTTACGGCATTAGCGACATAGTTCATCTGGTTGCGGCCAAGAGAAAACGCCGACCAGTTCCAGTCTGACGGCACATTGTTGACCATGGCCATGAATGTGTTCATGTCGTCTGGTGCACCCCAAGGTACACCCATGCAGAGCTGTACCAGAGCAGGGGAATTCAAGGTTCCTTCTTCAACCAATTGTTTTGCGAACCACAGGTGACCAGTGTCAAACGCCTCGATTTCCGGGCAAACACCAAGTTCGGTCATCATCGCACCCATGGCGCGCAGCATGCCCGGAGTGTTGGTCATTACATAGTCGGCTTCAGCGAAGTTCATGGTCCCGCAATCAAGTGTGCAGATTTCAGGACGACATTCAGCGACATGAGCAACGCGTTCGGTTGCACCAGCCATATCGGTTCCAGCTTCATTCACTGGCAAAGGTGCTTCGGTCGAACCAAACACCATATCGCCGCCCATGCCAGCGGTAAGGTTCAAAACTACATCAACTTCCGCATCGCGGATACGGTCAGTAACTTCGCGGAACATGCCGGGATCACGCGAAGGAACACCAGTTTCAGGATCGCGGACATGGCAATGCACAATGGCGGCACCTGCCTTGGCAGCTTCAATTGCAGAATTGGCGATCTGTTCAGGTGAACGGGGTACGTGAGGACTGCGGTCCTGGGTTCCTCCGGAACCGGTTACTGCACAAGTGATGAATACGTCTCTATTGGGTTGCAATGGCATCGGGAAAACCTCCAAAATTCTCTGTGAGATATAATCTGGCAGAATCCAAAAACGATTTGACTTTTTTCCTGATTAATTTCACATATTTCGAATGGAATTTGCCAATGCCACACTAAATGCTGCCCTGAGTGCGTGTCAGGTAACGATTCTAGTGTTACCGGAATCGTCAATGATGTGTGTGGCTTCTATTTTGGAGCCGATGCGTGCAGCAAATCGGGTGGCAGGAAAACCACTATACATGTGGGATTTGACCAGCCTTTCGGGCCAGGCAGTTAGCCTTACTTGTGATGTAATGTTGGGGGTCGATGGCAAATTCAGTGATCAACGGCATGGAGATTTGTTGGTCATAATTGGCGGTTTCAATCAGCAAAGACATGTAAATTCAGCTTCTCTTTCAACAATCCGAAAGGCGGCGAGTGGTTTTAAGCAGATTGCAGGTATTGAGGCCGGAAGTTGGGTATTGGCTCGTGCCGGATTGCTCAATGGGTTAAGTGCGACAACCCATTGGGAAGATTTTGAAGCATTTGCAGGTGATTTTCCTGAAATTGATCTGCGGCTCGACCGTTTTGTCATGGATGGCAAATGTATGACCTGCGGAGGCGCTTCGCCTGCATTTGACATGCTTCTGGAATTGATCCGGCAGCAAAACGGGCCGGCAATTGCGATGGAGACCGCGAGTGTATTTATCTACGACGAGGCGCACTCGGGATTTGACGAGCAACCTTTGGTTTCACTGGGTAAGCTGGCCCAACGCGAACCGCGTATTAGCAAGGCTGTACGTCTAATGGAGAAATGGATCGAGCAGCCATTGCCGGTTGCTGCTATTGCCCGACGAGTGGGCATTTCTTCCAATACGCTTGAAGCGTTGTTTAAACGACATGTCGGGGTGACGCCGGGACGCTTCTATCTCAACATGCGATTGAAAGCAGCCAATCGGATGGTGCTTGACAGCGATTTGAGTTTGCGCGAAATCGCTGTGAGAAGTGGGTTCAGTTCGCTTTCGGCATTTTCACGAGCCTATGCGAAAAGCTTTGGGAAGTCGGCCAGAGATGCCAGAATAGGACGGATTTAGGGAATTGGAAAATGGGAAGTTCAGTAATGTCAGCTCACAATCGTCTCGCAACATACGGCACGCTGGCGCCGGGTCGGGTCAATCACCATCAGGTTTCCGAACTGTCGGGAGAGTGGAAGCAGGGTGTTGTCCGCGGGCAGCTGGTTGAAGAGGGATGGGGAGCAGATCACGGATGCCCGGGAATCATTCTTGATCACAGTGGCGATCCGGTTGAAGTATTCATCTTCGAATCTCCTGATTTGCCCAACCATTGGGCTCGCCTTGATGAATTTGAAGGCGCAGAATATAGCCGCACAGAAGTTTGCGTAGAGATGGAAGACGGCACGGTCGATGCGTTCATCTACGCGTTATCGCCATCTCTTCGCACATTACTTTGAAGTATCAAATGCGAGCCTCGCAGCTAGCCCGGTAAAGACCAGCCCGGTAAAATACTTTGCAATCTTCGCGGTGCGTTTGCTTGACGTGATTGCGGCGCCTGCTTTGCTCGCCAGCAAAATAACAATGCTCTTGACCATCAGTCCGGTTGTATTAAGGATCGTAGCTAGCAACAGGATCTGAAACACCACTGACCCCTGCGATGGTTCAATGAATTGCGGGAAAAGTGCCAGAAAAAAGAGTGCGATTTTGGGATTCAGAATGTTTGTCAGCATACCCTGAAAAAACAGGTTTCTGAAAGATCTGGAAGTATTTTCCTCGGGCGCCTGCAAAATCGATTCCTTGGAAGTGAATGCCTGCCAGGCCAGGTAGAGTAAGTAGGCGGCACCAACCAGACGGACAAAATCATAAGCACCGGGAACCGCCAGAAAAAGTTGTGAAAGGCCAAGTGCGAGCGCCATGGCGTGACAATATCCTCCGGCCGCAATTCCAAGATAGGTTGCAAAACCGGCAGCTTTTCCTTGCGCAGCACTTCGCGTTGCAACCAGAAGCATGTCCGGGCCGGGTGAGGCATTCAGGGCAAGGCAAGTTATTGCAAATAGAAGGAGCGTTGAGAGTTCTGGCATGGAAGCTTCCGGATATCCGGCTGCAGAAGCTGAGACGTTAAATGAGATGGTTTGCGTTTGACAGCATTTTTGCCATGTTCGGCCGCATAATTTGTGAGAATGCGACCGACGATTTTTAAATGGATCAGGAAAGTGCCGCTTTCAAAATTGGAATGCGGGACAGAAACAGATAATCCAGCGTCATAACGCTGACCAATGTGATTCCTGCCAGCGGAAACGCCATAGAAACTGCTAGTCCAATTATAACTGCGCCTTGCCACAACGGCATATCGCGTGGCAATGGCGGCGCCGCTAGGCGTATTGAACCCGAAGGTCTACGCTTCCACCACATGACAATGCTGCTTGCACAAAGCAAAAGGACGGACAGACAAACCACTGTGTTTGCCAGAACACTCCAAAGCCCCAACGTTCCCATATGCAATGCAATACCGACAGCCATTGCCTTGCCTGCCCGCGAGTAATCCTCATAACGCACATCGGCCAGTATCTTGCCGGAATATTGGTCAATATGAACCGTCCTGTCAGACATCGGATCAGTACTGTCTGTGCTCATCGAATCCTGGCTGAGTGTCCATACTCCGGTTTCGCCGCCTGGCAAATTCAGTTGGTAACGGCCATCAAATCCGATCGTACGGGCAAGACCGTCGATTGAATTGAGGTTCAGTTTTGTACCCGGTTTGAGGATAGCAGTGCCAGCCATGCTGCCTGAGGCAGGCATTGGTGTTAGTTCCAACGCCCAAGGTACTTCCTTTGGGCCATTGTTCAGGCTGCCATGCGTTGTATCGGACAGAGGTACATTATCCCATTTTTCAGCTGGAAACTGGCTCCACGCCTGCACGATCTTGCCACCCCAAATGCCAGCCCATGCAAGGCCTGAAATAAGGAAGAAAACCAGAAAGAGGGAAATCCAGATACCAAAGACACCATGCAATGACTTCCACATGCTCCTGCCACCTGTTGCAAGGGAAGGAACCAGGGTTCCGCGCCATCCAGCTCCGCGTGGCCACCACATATAAAGGCCGGTTACGATCAGAACCATGCCCAGGGATGCGGCAATTTCCAGGATTCGGTCGCCAGCGACGCCGAGTAACAGATCGCTATGGACATTGTCTGCAAAATCATACCAGCCGATACGACGGGGATATTCAGCGAGTACAGTTGCTGTATATGGGTCTACTGCAACCATTGTCGCTTTGCCTTCTACATCAACGCGGAAGATTGCCGCAAGATTGTCGGCGCGAGGGGCTACATATTGTTTCAATGTGCCGCCCGGGACTGCGGCAAGAGCAGCTTCTCCCTGAACAGTAATTGGAAGGGACTGCTCTTGCTGAACAACGGCGATGCGCTCGCCATCGCGGCCGTCCACATATGCGATCCATGCCATTGCCATGCCGGTAACAGCCAGTATTGCAAAGAAAGGTACTACAAACAGTCCGGCGTAAAAGTGCCAGCGCCATGCGGCTAAATAAAATTTGTTTGCTGATTCAGGTGCATTCACCTGACCAACTGAATTGGTTGAGGTCATAAAACTCTCCGAAAAATTGAATTGATACTGATTTGTTGGGTTCAATATCGGAGAGGTGGTGCTCTGGCAGACCAGCCAGATTTTGGTTTTTGAGCTATATCACGTGTGTTTCCGAAGTTCTTTGACTGCTTCGGACGTAAATAGGTAAACTGAATGGAAGGGCCTGATTTGGCAATTTCTGCCTCATGCAGTTGCAGTGACCATTCGCACAGTTCGTGATCTTCGCCAGGCTTTTCTGCCTCATCATAATAAATCGTG
>JBCCEP010000251.1:0-6445 GCA_039030215.1 Pseudomonadota bacterium | reverse complement strand
GTCAGCAAGCCGATCTCGACGGCAATCACCGTCACGATGCCGAACCAGATCAGGTCGCCTCCGAGCTCAGTCACGACAGGTAATGCCAAGGGCAGCAAGATCAGCATTATGGAGGTTGAATCCAGGATCATGCCCATCAGGATCACGATGGCGACATAGACCAGCAGAAAGCCATAGAGTCCGAGGCCGGCGCCGATGAAATAACCGGTGACTTCCTGCGGGATTGTCGACAGGGTCAGCATCCGCGAATACATGGATGCGGCAATGATCAGGATCAGGATCGAGACCGAGACCAGGCCTGTCTCGACCAAAATTCTCCAGAATCGCGACCAGTTCAGTTTGCGCTTGGCCAAGGCCACGAGAATGGCCGCGGCTGCACCGGCAGCGCCTGCTTCCGTTGGCGTAAAGAAGCCGGAATATATGCCACCCAGAACAATGGCGACGAGCACCGCGATGGGCATCAGTTTTCTGCTCGCGCTGGCCCAGTTTTCGCCCTCAATGACAGTAGGCCGCTCGGATTGCATCACCATGGTTGGCCACATCCGGGCCATAAGATAGATGCCGATGCCGAAAAAGGCGGCAAGCAGCAATCCCGGAATAACGGCAGCAAGGAACAGCGCTCCGATTGATTGCTCAGCCAGCACGCCATAGATGATCAGAAGCAGGCTTGGCGGAATGAGCATGCCCAGGACCGACGATCCGGCAACAACGCCGAGTGCAAACCGGTTGTTGTATCCATTGGCGACCATTTGTGGCACTGCGACGCGTGCAAACACGGCAGCAGAGGCAATGGAAATGCCCGTGATCGAGGCAAATACGGCGTTGGCAGCAACGGTCGCCATGCCCAATCCGCCCCGCACCTTCTGCAAGATCCAGGCCGCGACCCGAAATGCATCCTTGCCGATGTCAGCGACATCAACAATCAAGCCCATCAGCACGAAGAGCGGGACAACACCAAAGAGATAGCGGTTGATTGCACCATCGGCGGCAAGCGCCAGGCTGCGAACGGCAACATTCGGATTATCCCGAATCAGCCAGATCCCCAAAAAGCTGAGCCCAATAAGGGCGACGGCAATATGCGCGCCTGAAAAGATCAGGATCAGCATGAAGGCAATCGCAACAAGGCCGATCTGGATGCGGTCTAGATCTGCCGAGAAGAGTGCATATCCAAGGATCAGCATGATTGCGAAAACCAGCAGGATCGGCAAACCGCGCGGTTTGGTGTCTTGCGAATGGCGTATTGTCAGCGGAGCCACGCTTTGGCTCGTCACCAGAACCTTGATGTCCAGGAATGCCTGGGTCGCAAATGCCAGGCAGGTCAGAAGCGATCCTGCGAACAGACATGCCTTGATTGGCCAGACAGGTGCTGTGAAGACGCCTTGCGCGCCGAAGAACTCGTTTTCCACCCAGGCATCAACCAGTTTTGGCCAGGTACCCTGTGCAATCAGGGCGAAAACCACGACACCGGCTATGTGAAATGCCAGACGCATGCCTGCTGCTGCAAATGGCCGTTCGGTCTCTATCGTTCCGATCAAGATGTCGGTCCTGGTCATCCGACCGGTCATCAGGGCATGGGCCACTTGCAGGAAGACAATGGCGACGATCGAATTTGCAACGATCTCCGCCACTCCCTGTACCGGCGCGTTGAACAGGCTGCGACCGAGTATGTCGGCGCAAATCAGTATCATCAGGCAGAAAACCCAAATCGACGCGACGCCGCTGACAAAACTCGTCAGCTTCGTCACGCCAAATTCAATCCCGTTTGCAAAACGACGGATCATGACAGAATTTCCTCCCGATGATCAGCCGCGCTCTAGCGCTTGTCCCACTCGATTTTCGGCGTAAGACCAGCGTCACGAACCTTGGCCATATAGGCATCGATCACGTCAGCTGCGCCCTTGTCGGCATTCGCCTCTGCCCACTCGCCCGCAATGTTCGGCAATCCGGCCTTCCAGGTCTCGATGTCACCGGCCGGCAGTTCCGTGACCGTGGCTCCGACCTCCGGCAGTTTGGCCAGGAATGACTCGTAGCGCGCCATTACTTCTTCAGCGTGCGCGACGGTATATTCTTCGCCAAGCTCGGTCAGAACCTTTCGAACATCATCCGACAGGCCATCCCAGACATCCCTGTTTATGCCCAAGCCGCCGGTCATGTGTGCACCAATACCGACCAGGGTGACATAAGGTGCCACTTCGTAATGCTTGTTGGGGAATGCACCGGTAATGATTACCACCATGCCGTCTGCCACACCGGTCTGGACCTGGTTGTAGTAGGTCGGCAATGCGCCGTTCACCGGTACGGCACCAAGATGTTTTATCCAATTAGCCGATGGTCCCGGTGCAAGGATTTTTCGCCCTTCAAGGTCCTTCAGCGAGTTCACCGGGAAATTGGTAAGCAGGTGATAGGTTTCGACACCACTTGCACCAAGAAATACGACATTCTGGTCGTCCCACGCCTTCTGCAATTGCGGGAGTTCCTTGTGAAGCTCGTTCATGATCTTCAATGTCGAAACCAGATCGTCGCTCACGAAAGGCGTGAAATAGGTCACATTCTGGAGCGGCATTTTCGAGCCTTCCCAAAGGGTCCCTACCCAGCCTGCATCAGTCAGTCCGTCACCGACAGCTTCCAGTGTGTCCTTGAAGCCGTAAAGCGATCCGCCGTAGTTCTCCGTCCATTCAATCCGGTCTTCCGAGCCCATTGCTTCCAGGCGCTTGTTGGATTCACCAACAACAAGGGTCGAGAGCTGTCCGACCCACGGAAGCACTTCCGGATGGCTCGACGCCATTGTCAAATTATATGTTTTCGCGTTTGCCAATCCGGTAAATGCGAAACACAGTCCGAGCGCAATTATGAGTTTTTTCATGAGTGTTCCTCCCTTTTTCTTGAATTCAGGTGACTGTGTGCCGCCCTGTCGAATATTCGATTGCGACCGTCACGCGGCCTTCATTCAACAGCCATGGTCGTACGGTGAAGCTGCGCGCACCCGATGAATGCATCGGATCGGCTGCAGCAATGCTGCGCGCATCCTCGAGGTCGTCGGCACGGATGATCACCATGCCCTCACCGTTCCAGGTATGCTCGTCATCTTCCCAGAAAGGACCGGCACCAAACATGATCCCGCGCTGTTCCAGATCAACCTGGAATTTCAAATGGTCCTCTATGTTCGCCATGACCGGTCCCATTCCATTGGTCGGCGTGGTGAACACGACGAATAGCTGCTTTTGCAACATTCCCTTTGATGCTTCGAGAATGTCGTCCTTGGTGATGTTTGGGTTAGACATGGTTCCTCCGGGTCAGAGCGTCTGACAGACTTCTTCATATTCCAGCCGGTCCAGCCGGCGGAAAATCTTGCTGGTGTCCGCATATCCGAGATTTACGAGGAAGTTCGATTTCAGCGAGGTTCCATGAAAGAACTCTTCGTCTACCTTCGCATTGTCGAACCCGGACATGGCACCGACATCCAGACCAACTGCGCGGGCCGCGATCATGAAGTAGGCGCCCTGCAAGGTTCCATTGCGAAACGCATTTACCTGCGCCGCAGTCGTGTTGTTTCGGAAATTGTCCTGTGCGTCAGGATTGGGCGGAAACAAACGCGGTAGCTCTTCCCAGAAATTTAGGTCATAGGCGATGATCGCAGTAACCGGGGCCGTCCGCATTTTCGGCCTGTTGGGAGGCATCAGGCAGGGTTCCAGCCGATCCTTGGCATCGGCCGACTGGATGAAAAGCACGCGCATGGGCTGCTGGTTCATCGATGTCGGCCCCATTTTCGCAAGCTCATAAAGTTCGCGAAGCGTGTTTTCACCGACCGGTTTATCCTGCCAGCCATAATGCGTGCGGGCTTCGGTCAACAGCAGCCGAAGCGTCGCTGTATCGACCGCAATCTGTTCATCCTGGAGAACTTGGGCTGCCTTGCGGGCCTCTTCGTGCTGCACCTCAAAGGGATCTTTTGAAGTGTTTTCGGCAGTCGCTGTTGTACTCATTGAATACCCCATTGTTTCATTCAGAACCACGTCGCATCGATCGGAAATGACCGAGCGGCTGTCGTTCGTTTGCGTTGAATGAAGCTTAATGAGGAAACTGATCTATTGTATCGAATTAGACCCGTACTTTATGATACAAAGTTATATTATTCTGCTGACGATCCCGTATATGTCATGTCTGATAATCATGCCAGGCGGCAAGTTATCAGGATAATCCGGAGCTCTGTTCATAGCGTGCAATTTCTTCTGAAAGCCCGGTAAATTCTGTACGCAGAAATTGTTTGAAACGGCGAATAGCCGGACGCTCGGCTGATGTCTTGAAGGTAAGCATGCCAAGATTTCTTTTGGGATGCCGGACACGGACTGACAAGGCAGATACCAGACGTTGCTTTCGCAACATGAAAACAACGGAAAGCGGCAACACCGTCAGGCTGTCGGTACGTGCCAGCAAATTTACAATCGAGGACAAAGAACCGCCCGAGAAACTGACCTTGAAGTCGGTCACGCCGATAGACTTCAAGACCAATTGAAGATCCTGATAAAGCGGGCTGTTGGCCGGCGGCGCGATCCAGGGATAGGTCGCGACATCGGTGAGACGAACTTCAGACTTCTGTGCCAGCGGGCGGGTGATGCCACATGCAATAATGTTCCGGCCAGGCAATATCTCCTCAAATGCGAACTCAGAGGCCACCGCTTCAGGTTCCATCGGCACAATTCCGATATCAAGAGTGCTGCTTTCCAGCTGGCGCGCCAGATCGTTAGCAAATCCATAGTTTTGATCGACGCGGATTGCCGGGTTGTCCAGCTGAAACTTCGCGATCTGGTGTGAAACCACGCCGTCCATGAATACGGGTGTTCCACCTACACGAATGAGTCCCGCCTTGCCTCCGGTGTAACCGGCGACGACTTCGCTCGCCGATGCACCGGCCTGCATGATCTTGCGACCCTCTGTGGCCAAGGCAATGCAAATTTCGGTCGGTTTGAGGGGCCGGCGTCCCTTCTCGAACAGCGGCATGCCGATCCGCTCCTCCAACATCGAAATTGTACGGGAAACGCTGGGCTGGGCCTTGTTGATTGCCGCGGCGCCTTCTGTCAGTCCGCCTTGATCGACGATGGCAGACAGTATTTCGAGGTGCCTGGGATCGATTTTCATAACATAAAGATATGTTACGTTTATCAAATTCGATCAAGTGCCGAATTTTGAATGATACGATAGGGGTCGATGCAGCCATCTAACTGCCCGGGATTTGATATGGTCGAACCGTTATCCGAGTCTGCCACAGAAACAGCTAATCCGCATGAAGACGCGATCGTCCGAACGGATACCGGCGTGCGGGTTCGGTTCGGTGCCGGTTTGCGCCACGAAATTGGTTCAGAGATTGAACGATTGGGCTGCAGTCGTTCCTTGATCCTCTCGACGCCGCAGCAATCACAAGGGGCACTGTCTCTTGCTGAAGATGCAGGAGAGCTGGCTGCCGGCGTATTCACCAAAGCTGTGATGCACACGCCGGTAGAGGTAAGCGAAGAAGCGGTCGCCCATGCGAGAAGCGTGAATGCCGATTGTGTTGTTGCCATAGGCGGCGGGTCCACAACCGGACTTGGAAAAGCAATCGCGCTGCGCACTGATCTGCCGCAGATCGTGATCCCGACCACCTATGCCGGAAGTGAAGCGACGCCGATCCTCGGCCAGACTGAAAACGGATTAAAAGTGACATTGACGGATGACAAGGTGCTTCCCGAAGTCATCCTTTACGATCCGGAATTGATAACCAGCCTGCCGGTCGAAATGACCGTTACAAGCGCACTCAATGCGATGGCGCATGCAGCCGAGGCTCTTTATGCCCAAAACCGAACGCCGGAACTGACCGACATGGCGGTCGAGGGATTGCAGGCATTGATTTCCGGTCTTCCAGAGGTGATCAAAGATCCAGACAATCTGGACGCAAGGCAACAAACAATGCATGGCGCATGGCTATGCGGTACTGTTCTTGGCAGGGCCGGGATGGCGCTCCATCACAAGCTTTGCCATACGCTCGGCGGCACATTCGATCTGCCGCATGCTGCCACGCATGCGATAATCCTGCCGCATGCAATCGCCTATAACGAAGGAGCCGCAGCAGATCAGCTCTCGCCATTGAAGGAAATGCTCGGAAGCAAGAGCGCCGGCCAGGGCCTTTATGAATTTGCCAAACGAACCGGCGCACCTTTGGCATTGAAGGATTTAGGCGTCAGCGAAGCCGACCTGGACAAGGCCGCCGATCTTGCAGTCGAAAATGCCTATTGGAACCCTCGACCGATCACTCGTTCCGGCATTCGCCAGGTGTTGCAATCAGCCTGGGAGGGTCAGTGCCCGCCTGAATAATTTTCCACTCTGGCGCATGCCCGATTGATCGAGACCAAGTCAGGCTGAAGCATCGCTTGGCGTCAGAATTGTCATTCCGACCTTGTCGGCCACTGCCATGATC
>JBCCEP010000250.1:0-6487 GCA_039030215.1 Pseudomonadota bacterium | reverse complement strand
TGCCCGTTACCTGCGACAATAACTGGAAGGTTCTTTCTGCTGCCCGCGGATCGCCATTGGCAAGGCCAAGATCGGCATCGACCACGCCGACACAGGTCATTAGTGGAAAATTATGGCCCTTGGCAACGAGTTGGGTACCGATCACGATATCAGCCTCACCATTGGCAACCGCATCCAGCTCCAGGCGCAATCGTTTCACCCCACCGGTCATGTCGGAGGAAAGCACGATCGTGCGAGCATCCGGAAAGATTGCATCCACCTCTTCGCCAAGTCTCTCCACCCCCGGGCCGCAGGCGACCAGATGGTCGAGCGCGCCGCAATTCGGGCAGGCTTCGGGAACCGGCTCGCTATAGCCGCAATGATGGCATTGCAATTGCCGCCGGAACCGGTGCTCGACCAGCCAGGCCGAGCATTCGCTGCATTCGAACCGGTGGCCGCAGACCCGGCAAAGCGTCAAGGGGGCATAGCCGCGCCGATTGAGAAACAGCATGGACTGCTCGCCCTTCTCAATCGTGCGTTCAATCGCATCAATCAGGATTTTGGATATGAATTTGCCGGCTGGTGGCGCATTACGCCGCATATCGACGACTTTCAGTTCCGGTAATTCTGCTCCGGCAAACCGTTGCGGAAGCTTCACCAGTTGATAGCGCCCCTGCTCGGCATTTACCTGGCTTTCTATGGAAGGCGTGGCCGACGACAAGATAATCGGGAAATTGCCTAGATGTGCCCTGACAACCGCCATATCACGGGCATTGTAGCAGACCCGGTCCTCCTGCTTGAAGGCCGGGTCATGTTCTTCATCCACCACGATCAGGCCAAGATCATGCATTGGCAGGAACAAGGCCGAACGCGCACCGGCGACAACCCGGACCTTGCCCGTTGCTACCTGACGCCAGCATTGTTCTCGTTTCTTGGGAGAAATATCGGAATGCCACTCCGCCGGGCGCGTTCCAAAGCGTTTCTCGAAACGGTCCAGGAAAGATGTGGTCAGCGAGATTTCCGGCAACAGGATCAATACCTGCTTGCCATTCCTCAAGGCAGCCGAAACCGCCTCAAAATAAACTTCTGTCTTCCCCGACCCGGTAATCCCGTCGAGCAGGCTCGCAGTAAATGCATCCTCCTCCACGAACCCGCGTAATCTGGCAGCCGCTTCCTGCTGGGCGTCATTCAATTCGGTAACGTTGTGGTCAGTGTCTGGATCACCGGTCAGATTTGGCAGCGGTATTTCAACCGGCTCAAGGATCCCCATATTTGAGAGACCGGCAACCACCGACGCGGAGACACCGGCAGCATGGGCAAGTCCGGATTTCGTCCACGCACCACCTTCGCGCGCCAGTTCCAGAACGGCAGTGCGGGCGGGCGTTATACGGTCGGGCGTCCCGCCGGCATATCGTAATCCGGGAACAAACCCCGGCGGATCAAAGGCTTCCGGCACCCTTAAAACCATCTTCAGCACCATGCCCGCCGGCGCGACATAGTAGTTTGCCAGCCAGTCGACAAACCGGCGCATGGTTTCGTCCAGCGGCGGACAATCGAACTTTTTCTCAACCTGTTTCAATTTCTCCGGATCGACATTGTCCACCGACCCATCCCACACCGCGGCAGCCACCTGTCGCGGCCCGATGGGCACCTGCACCAGATCACCGGGCAACAGCGTCATTCCGTCCGGTACGGAATAGCTGTAAGGCCGGTCTACCGGAATAGGCAGAAGAACACTGACGGTTTGCATGCTGGAATGACCGTTCCGGCTCAGTTGTTTCGAATCGTTACAAAGGGTAATGACCTCGCTGGACATTTGCTATATGCCTTCGCCCAATCATCTACATCCAACCTATATTCACGCCGGAAAGCGAATTTGCCATGAAATTTTTTGTCGATACTGCGGATGTGAAGGAAATCCGTGACCTCAATGATCTGGGATTGTTGGATGGAGTGACAACCAATCCTTCACTGATCATGAAATCGGGTCGAGACATCACCGAGGTGACAAAGGAAATCTGCGACATTGTCGAAGGACCGGTTTCTGCAGAAGTTACTGCCCTTGACCACACCGGCATGATGAAAGAGGCAGAGGTTCTGGCCAAGATCGCCAGCAATATCTGCATCAAGGTACCGCTGACGCCGGACGGTTTGAAGACCTGCAAGGCGCTGACCTCGCAAGACCAGATGGTAAACGTCACCCTTTGCTTCTCCGCTAATCAGGCCCTGCTCGCCGCCAAGGCTGGCGCGACTTTCATCTCACCCTTTGTCGGACGTCTGGATGATCTTGGCCTGGATGGAATGGAGCTGATTTCCGAAATCCGCACCATTTACGACAATTATGACTTTGATACCGAGATATTGACCGCATCAATTCGTACGATAAATCATGTAAAGCAGGCTGCAATGATCGGTTCCGACGTGGCGACCGTGCCACCGGCAACGCTCCATGCCCTGTTCAAGCACCCGCTGACTGACAAGGGCATCGACGCCTTTTTGGCGGACTGGGCCAAGACCGGTCAAAAGATCGCCTGATAATTCTGGACAGTGCTAACGTCATGCTAACCAATGATTCGGCATGATCGATTGATGGGTACGGAAGAATTTTTGACAATCTGCAACAAGGAAGTTGCAAGAAGACATGGGGAATGGCTGGAGCAGCTGAATTCCGAGCGTCGATTGGCTCATAACACCATCGAGGCCTATCAGCGCGATTTAAAGCAGTTCCTCATGTTTCTGACCGGTTACAATGGTCATCCGGTAAAGCTTGAAGACCTTTCCGATCTGCGTCCGGTGACCATGCGGTCCTTTCTGGCAGATCGTCGTCGCCAGGGTGCTGGCGCCAGGACCCTGGGACGTGGGCTTGCCGGAATTAGATCATTTATCCGGTTCCTCGAAAAATCGGGCCTAGCCTCATCAGCGGGAATTTCCGCAACGCGCGCGCCCAGACAGCCGAAAACGCTGCCAAAGCCGATTTCTGCGGATATTGCCGTGCAATTGGCAGACTCGGGCGAACAGTTGAACGAGGAGCCCTGGATCGCAGCCCGCGATGCTGCCGTCATGGCACTTCTATATGGATGCGGCCTGCGCATCGGCGAAGCACTGGCACTGACGCCAGCACAGTTCAAGCCAGCAGAAAACGGCACACTGCGCATTACCGGCAAGGGATCAAAAACCCGGATGGTCCCGGTGCTACCGGTAGTCACTGAAGCGGTAAAATCCTATATCTCGCTTTGTCCCTGGTCATTGGCTCCGGGCGAGCCGATGTTTCGAGGCGCAAAAGGCGGCGTTCTGCATCGTGCAATCATCGAAAAATCGCTCAGCCGGTTGCGCGGCGCATTGGGCCTGCCGGATTCGGCAACCCCGCACGCGCTTCGCCACTCATTTGCGACCCATCTCCTGGCAAATGGCGGAGATCTGCGGACAATCCAGGAATTGCTGGGCCATGCCAGCCTGTCGACTACCCAGATTTACACTGAAGTCGACACCTCAAGGCTTCTGGAAGCCTATGACAATGCGCATCCACGCCGTTAGATATCGCTAGAAAGGCGCAATTGTTCCGGCATTTTAACCGGATATCGAGATTTTGCCGTCATAAATGTCCATATCAAACACATAAGTTGAAAGATGCGACCGCCATATGAATCAAATGATTTCCGAGAAACCAGATACGCCTGAAGCTCCAATTGCTGCGGACAGATTTGCAGATCGCGCGATACAGTCCATGGCGTTTTTGCATTTGGTTGCGGGCTTATTGTTCCTGTTTACGCTGACGATCACGAGTTTTTCGTTGACCGAAACGGCGTCGGCAACCGGACAATATGCCTGCCAGGGCAATAATCTGGTTCAGCAGCTGGAACATGAAGATCCCACGAAACTGGCGGCAATAGAAGCAGCAGCAGAGGAATTCCAGAACGGAGAAGCTATTCTTTGGAAGATAAGCCGCGAAGGTATCGAGCCCTCCTGGCTGTTTGGAACCATGCACTCGTCTGACCAGCGGATCTTGGGTTTGATGGATAGAATAAAGCCGCAATTTCAATCCGCGACATCGGTCATCATAGAGAATACGGATTCGGTTGAAGGTAAAAACTCCGGCGCCGCACTTGCCGCGATGAAGAAATATGCCTTCCTGAAGGCCGGCGCTACGCTGGATAATCTCGTTCCGGAATCCGATCTGCCCATTTTGAAGCGCGAGCTTGAATCGCGACACATGTCCTGGACATCCGCCCGGCACATGCAGCCATGGCTGGTTACCGCTTCCATCTCAATTCCAGTATGCGACCTGAAGGCGAAGGCATCCGGAATCCCTGTGCTCGACGCCCAGATTGGAGCGGCAGCCAAGGCACAGGGGAAGACGCTTATCGGGCTGGAAAGCGTCGAGGAACAATTCGAAGCCGTATCCTCAATTCCCTTCGAGTTTCACATAAACGCCTTGAATGAAACGCTGAAACTGTCTCATCTTTCAGATGACCTGATGGAAACCACCAAGGCGCTTTACCTCGAAGGCAAGATTGGCTGGATGCTGCCCTTGGTTCGGTCCTTTGCACCGCAAACCTATACCGGCAAGGGCTATGCCGAATTTCAGAAACTGCTTCTGACCAATCGAAACCACCGAATGGCAGAACGTGCTGCTGAACACATTGAAAAAGGCAACGCTTTCATGGCAGTCGGTGCCCTGCATCTGCCAGGAAAAGAAGGATTGGTCGAACTTCTGCGCAAATCCGGATTTACGCTTGAACCAGTCGCACTTTGACCATCCAAAAATTAATGACATGATTTCAATGGGTTGATGGACGTCTATTCAAATAGACTAATATTTGTGCACGACTACACCAATGGTTTACTTTACTTGGCATCGCAGAATGCTAGCATTGGGCCGTGAATTCAGGCTCGTTGCAGGAAGGAAACCTCCAATGAAGAAGTTGACACCCATCATCGCAGCAGGCGCACTTTTGGCGGCAACCGCTGGTTCGGCATATGCGTGCCCTTGGGCAAGTGCGAAATATGACAGCGCCAGCACCCAGGACATTACGATTGCTGAAACGCCTGCAAATTCTGCGCAAAGCGAAGCGGTAAGTACCTTTGATCCGACAATTCTCAAGCCGGAAGAAAAAGCCGAATAAGTTTTTGGGAATAGCTTGATTGCAATTGAAACAGGCGCTGGCCGATGGTCAGCGCCTGTTTTCTTGGAATGTCCGGTTGTTAAGCCCGCTACATGTGCAGGGGCTTGAAGAAGGTCGCAAGCGCCGCTTCCCGAACCGCTTCCGACATGGTCGGATGGGCATGGCAGGTTCTGGCAAGGTCTTCAGATGAACCGCCAAACTCCATCAGGACCGCCGCTTCATGGATCATTTCCCCGGCGCCAAAGCCGACGATGTGAGCACCCAATACGCGATCTGTTTCTTTGTCAGCCAGTATCTTGACGAACCCGTCACTCATGTTCATGGCGCGCGCCCGGCCATTGGCCGAGAACGGGAATTTTCCCGAAACATAGGCAATGCCTGCTTCCTTCAATTCTTCCTCGGTCTTGCCGACTGAAGCGACTTCCGGCTGGGTATAAACCACATTCGGGATGACATCATAATTGACGTGACCCGCCTGCCCGGCAATCTGTTCGGCAACTGCCGCACCCTCGTCCTCGGCCTTGTGCGCCAGCATGGGTCCCGCAACAACGTCACCAATCGCATAAATTCCCGGCACATTGGTTTGCCAGTGATTGTCGATCACCACCCGGCCCCGTTCGGTCGCAATTCCCGCCTCTTCCAGACCCAGGCCCTCCGTATAGGGCATCCTGCCGGTGGAGATCAGAACAACATCCGCCGTCAGGGTTTCAGCGTCTCCCCCTTTGACCGGCTCATAGGTAACCTTTGCGCCCCTGCCTGCCTTGGAGACATCCGTCACCTTAGCCGAGACCCGGATATCCAGACCCTGTTTCTTTAAAATGCGCTGGAACTGCTTGGAAACCTCGCCATCCATGCCGGCCAGGATCTTGTCGAGATATTCGACCACGATCACATCCGAACCGAGACGGCTCCAGACCGAACCGAGCTCCAATCCGATCACCCCGCCACCGACAACGACAACCTTGCCAGGGACCTTGCTCAGTTCCAGGGCGCCGGTTGATGAGACAATGACCTTCTCGTCGATTTTGACGTCGACGCCCGGTATGCCGGCAACATCCGAACCCGTTGCAATCACGATATTCTTTGTCTCAAGCACGGTTTCGCCATCTGCGCCCGCGACCTTGACCTTGCCGGGGCCGGCAATCGATCCCAGCCCGGTATGAACATCGATCTTGTTCTTCTTCATCAGAAAAGCGACGCCATCGACATTGGCTTTGACCACCGCGTCCTTGTGGGCCATCATCCCCTTCAGGTCGAGCTTCGGCGTGGCTACCTTGATCCCCAGCTCTGCAAATCCGTGCCCGGCCTCATGGAACATTTCCGAGGTATGCAACAACGCTTTTGACGGGATGCAGCCTATGTTCAGGCAGGTTCCGCCCAGCGTT
>JBCCEP010000249.1:0-6516 GCA_039030215.1 Pseudomonadota bacterium | reverse complement strand
TTTTCCACGCCATTCATTTTTGGACCGAAGGCGACATTTTCC
This sequence comes from Pseudomonadota bacterium, assembly GCA_039030215.1. Lineage (GTDB taxonomy): Bacteria > Pseudomonadota > Alphaproteobacteria > Rhizobiales > Rhizobiaceae > BOKV01. Next base: position 6,474 of record JBCCEP010000249.1, on the reverse strand, counting down.
CGGACATTCATCCATTCGAACAATGCACCTTGCTGGAACACCATGCCCCGTTCCTGACCGGGTCCGGTCACGACATTGCCATTCAGTCTGACCTGGCCTTCGGTTGGAGCCAGAAAGCCTGCCACAATATTGAGTAATGTTGTTTTGCCGCAACCCGATGGTCCGAGAACGGACATCAGTTGGCCTTGTTTGATATCGAGCGAAACGTTTTGTAGTGCCTGAACCGAGCCGCCAGCTGGCAATTCGAAGCGCATCGATACATCGTCAATAATTAGTCCGGACATGAAGATAGCCAGTCAAGAAATGCAATGACCCGCCAAAATGGCGGGTCATCTAGGTTGTTGTTACATGCCAGCTGCTGATTTCAATGGAGCAGCGTTGACATTGTCCTCGTAGGTATCGAGTGCAGAATCGATACTTCCTGCCGTCACAAATACGTCGGCGACACCTTTCATGAATTCCTGGCTACCACCGCCCAACCATTTGGCGGACAGTTGCTCGCTAGCATCAGGGAAAATGAAAGTTGCCATAGTGGACGCGGTTGCATCCTTGTCCATACCGGCATCCTTTGCGATGACCTCGATCATTTCGTCTTTCGAACCGCCTTCGTTCCATTTGGCGTTTGCATCAGCAGTCACCTTAAGGAATTTCGCAAGCAGGTCGCCTTCCTCGGCGGCAAAGCTTGCAGGCGCTGAAGTCACGTCAAATACCAGAATGCCGAGTTCTTCCTTTTCGGCACCGGTCAACAGGACGTTGCCATGTTCCAGCATGCGACGCAGAGAGCCACCCCATCCACAGACCATATCAAGATTGCCCTGTGCAAAGGCCGCTGCACCATCCGGTGGTGCCATGTCGACGATTTCCATCGTGGAGATATCAACGCCGAAATGATCCATCTGCTTCAGGAAGCCATAGTGAGCTGCGGTACCGATTGGAACACCGACCTTCTTGCCTGCGAGTTCGCCAGCGCTTGCCTTGTCGATTTCAAGACCGGATGCCACGACGCAGTTATCGTTGTCTGCGTAACTAACCGCCACGTCGACTGCCTGGAGGTCCTGTCCGGCTGAGGTGGCAACAACGAAAGGCGGAACGCCCTGGCTGACTGCGATCTGTACGTCGCCCGAAGCCATCGCCGCTGACATTGCTGTTCCAGTATCAAACGAGCGCCAATTGATCTTTACGCCCATTTCATCTTCGTAGGTGCCTTTGACCTTTGCATACTGGAATGGCATGGGCCATTCGAGGAAGTATGCCACTGTAATTTCATCCATATCAGCTGTCGCTGTGGCCGTACCGAGTCCGGTGGCCAATGCCAAAGCTGCTACTCCTCCCAGTAGTTTTCCAATTGTGTTCATTCTGTTCTCCTTCTCGGGTTTTCCTTTTTTTACGAGTATTGCGTATTTCTGGCCGATCGTGCAAATCATATCCGCGCGGACAGGATGACAAGCATCATTTTTCTTCGAATTTAGCGCTTTCAGAGCATGAATTTTCGGTCGAGAAACTCTCCCAGCTATGGTTGTGGTTCTTTGGAGGCGGAGTTCTCATTTCGTTATTCAGCAGCGCCATTGACGGCCTCTTCTTGTTATAATTGCACGACCTGAAATTACCTGGACTAATGTCTTTAGGTTTCAACCGGCAAATATAGGCTTTCAGGCGAACAATTTTGGGCGCTGTGGGGTAGTGCCAGTTCATCTTTGCCGACAAGTCCAGATTGGGCTTTTGGCCCTATCGATTTGCATGAAAATTATGCAGTTATCCAGTTTTGCGGAATGCAATCTGGACTTATTTGCTTTCCGTCGCTGGCCCTGCCGCTGAACCGGGCATTGTGCACAATAATTTCCCATTACCCGATATGAGGAGCCGCGTCGGCTGATTTGCAAGGAATTACCGAAATGAATTTGACGCTACAACCCAATGATATCAGTGAGGTCGTTGAGGCGGATCGTGCGCATCTTTGGCATCACCTAATCCAGCACCGTCAGTTTGAGACTATCGATCCGCGTATCATGGTTGAAGGCCGTGGCATGCATGTCTGGGATGCGACGGGCAAACGCTATCTGGATGCGGTGTCCGGTGGCGTGTGGACGGTCAATGTCGGCTATGGGCGCGAAAGCATTGCTGATGCGGTGCGCGACCAGCTGGTGCGGTTGAATTATTTTGCCAATTCAGCCGGTTCCATTCCCGGTTCCCAGTTTGCCGAAAAGCTTATCGAGGTCATGCCTGGCATGAGCCGGGTCTATTATTCCAATTCCGGTTCGGAAGCCAATGAGAAGGTCTTCAAGATGGTGCGGCAGATTTCGCATCGTCATCATGGCGGGCGCAAGTCGAAGATCCTGTATCGCGAGCGGGATTATCACGGTACGACCATCACAACGCTTTCTGCCGGCGGACAGCCGCAGCGCGCTGCGCATTACGGCCCTTATACGCCCGGCTTTGTCGAGGTTCCGCATTGCCTCGAATATCGCAGCCAGTATGGCGAGATCGACAATTACGGCGAGAAGGCCGCCGATGCGATTGAGGAGGTGATCCTGCGCGAGGGGCCAGACACGATTGGTGCGATCTGCCTCGAGCCGATCACCGCAGGTGGCGGGGTCATCACGCCTCCGGATGGCTACTGGGAGCGGGTTCAGGAGATTTGCGCCAAGTACGATATTCTCATTCATATCGATGAAGTGGTATGCGGCGTTGGCCGTACCGGCGAATGGTTCGGCTATCAGCATTATGGCATCAAGCCGGATTTCGTGACGATGGCGAAAGGCGTTGCGTCCGGTTATGCAGCCATCTCCTGCACGGTCACCACGGAGGCCGTCTTTGAAATGTTCAAGGACGATGCCACTGATCCAATGTCTTATTTCCGGGATATTTCAACCTTCGGCGGATGCACAGCTGGTCCCGCGGCGGCACTCGAAAACATGCGGATCATCCGCGATGAGGATTTGCTTGCCAATACCACGGCAATGGGTGAACGCCTGCTTCGCAAATTGCATGAACTGCAGGAAAAGCACGCGGTGATTGGCGATGTAAGAGGCAAGGGCCTGTTCTGCGGTGCGGAACTGGTTAGTGACCGTGAGAGCAAGGAACCGGTTGACGAGAAACTGGTCCAGGCAGTTGTCGCCAATTGCATGGAGCAGGGCGTGATCATCGGGGCGACCAACCGGTCCTTGAACGGCTTCAACAATACGCTTTGCCTGAGCCCGGCGTTGATAGCGACCAATGACGACATTGACCGGATCACTGAATCCATCGATTCCGCGCTTGGGCAGGTATTTGCCTAACAGCGAACTGACTGCATTGTCGGCATAATTGTTTTGCCGGCATATGCAGCTGCGGAATCCAGATAATGCCAGTTTCATGCAATTGCATCTTGATCAGGACTTATGGTCTGATAGGAAGGAGTGCAATTGGAGCATGACAGCATGGCCATTCCTGTTGAGATATTTTTCCTTGATCCGGGGCAGGGGGGCACGCTGCAACAACAAATTCAGCGGATGATCAGCGAGGGCATCTTGTCGGGGCGATTTCGGCCTGGCGACAAACTGCCCTCCAGTCGGAAGTTTGCCGAGCATCTTGGCATCAGCCGCATGACCATCACCCTTGCCTACAATGCACTGCTTTCCGATGACTATTTATCTTCGAAAGGGCGGTCCGGTTATTATGTCTCCCAAACAGCGCCGAGGCGTGCTGCATTTGATGTTCCAACCACGAAGGTAGCAGATACGGTGCCTTGGAGCCGAGCCATCGGGCAGCGCTATTCCGGACACATCATGCCGGACAAGCCGCCAGACTGGCGGGACTATCCCTATCCCTTCATCTACGGACAAACCGACGACCGGATATTTGATCACAGCAATTGGCGGCAATGCGCGCTCCAGGCAATGGGCAAGCGCGAATTTGGCGATGTGACGGCTGACTATTTCGATCAGGATGATCCTGAACTTGTCAAATATGTCGTCAGCAACACCTTGCCACGCAGGGGAATTCTGGCGCGCCCTGAAGAGGTGCTGATTACGATGGGCGCACAGAATGCGTTGTGGTTGAGTGCGCAGATCCTGCTCAATCAGCGTCGAACGGCTGCGATGGAAAATCCCGGCTATCCGGGTCTGCGCGTCGTACTGGAACTGACAAGATGCAATGTGGAATTGATCCCGGTCGATGAAAACGGTATGCAGTTCGAAAACTTGCCGGCCGATGTGGATGTCGTCTTCACAACCCCAAGCCATCATTGCCCGACCAATGTCACGATGCCGGTGGATCGGCGGCGCAAATTGCTCGAACTGGCATCGAAGAACAATTTTCTGATCGTTGAAGACGATTACGAGTTCGAGATGTCATTTCTGAAAGCATCCGCGCCCGCCCTCAAATCGCTCGACCAGGAAGGCCGGGTCATCTATGTCGGTTCCTATTCAAAGTCGTTATTCCCCGGTTTGAGGCTGGGCTATATCGTCGGAGCTGAACCCTTCATCCGGGAAGCGCGGGCGCTACGAGCAGCAATATTGAGACATCCGCCGGGTCATATTCAGCGAACCGTCGCAAACTTCCTGTCGCTGGGTCATTATGATGCGCTGGTAGCAAGAATGACACAAAAATTCGGCGTACGCCGAGACGTCATGTATCAGGCAATTCAAAAGAGCGGCCTTGAGATTGCCGGTCACAATGTTTCCGGTGGCTCCAGTTTCTGGATCAAGGTCAAGGACGGAATTGATACAAGAGTGCTGGCACAGCGGCTTGCGGAGAAAGGCGTGCTAATTGAACCGGGACATGTTTTCTTCGATCAGAAAGATGCCGAGTACCGGTACTTCCGCCTTGCCTATTCATCGATTGCCCAACACAAGATCGAACCCGGTATCGGATTAATTGCTGAAGAACTACGCACATTTGGACATATATAGGCGCCTGCTCTGGCCCTAACCCGATGTGCCGGTCACAGATAAATATTTCCCAGATTTTAGCGGTACCGGTGAATTCCGGTGAGGAAGAATAAGAGGGCCCCTGTCCATGAAAATGACCACTGAAGAAGCTTTCGTCAAAGTGCTGCAAAAGCACGGCATCAATCATGCTTTCGGAATTATCGGATCGGCGATGATGCCGATTTCGGATTTGTTTCCGCAAGCCGGCATCACTTTCTGGGATTGTGCCCATGAGGGCAGTGCCGGCATGATGGCAGACGGATACACGCGCGTGACCGGCCGGATGTCGATGATGATTGCCCAGAACGGACCCGGCATTACCAATTTTGTGACTGCCGTCAAAACTGCATACTGGAACCACACGCCATTGCTTCTTGTCACACCGCAAGCGGCGAACAAGACCATCGGCCAGGGCGGATTCCAGGAAGTCGAGCAGATGAAGCTGTTCGAGGACATGGTGGCCTATCAGGAAGAAGTTCGTGATGCCACGCGGGTTGCCGAGGTGCTGACGCGTGTTATTGCGCAGGCCAAACGGGCGAGCGCTCCGGCGCAAATCAACATCCCGAGGGATTTGTGGACGCAGGTGGTGGATATTGAACTTCCGCCAATCATCGATTTCGAGCGCTCTCCCGGCGGCGAACACTCGATCCAGGCGGCAGCGGATCTTCTGAGCAAGGCTAAAAACCCGGTGATCTTGAATGGCGCCGGTGTTGTGCTTGCCGATGGAATTCCAGCATCCATGGCGCTGGCCGAGCGGCTGGATGCTCCGGTTTGTGTTGGCTATCAGCACAATGATGCTTTCCCAGGCTCACATCCACTGTTTGCAGGGCCGCTTGGATATAATGGTTCAAAGGCCGGCATGGAGCTTATCAACCAGGCCGATGTTGTGCTTTGCCTTGGTACACGGCTAAATCCATTCTCCACCCTTCCCGGATATGGGATGGATTACTGGCCGGCGGATGCAAAGATCATCCAGGTCGATATCAATCCTGACCGGATCGGATTGACCAAGAAAGTGACCGTCGGAATTGTCGGTGACGCCAAAAAGGTTGCCGAGGGTATTCTTGCAAATCTCTCCGAGGATGCGGGTGATTTTGGTCGTGCCGACCGGAAGGCGCGGATTGCAACCGAGAAGTCAAAATGGGCGCAGCAATTATCCAGCATGGACCACGAGGATGATGATCCGGGAACGACCTGGAATGAACGTGCCCGTGCAGCCAAGCCTAAATGGATGAGCCCGCGCATGGCATGGCGGGCAATCCAGCAGGCGCTGCCGCGCGAAGCGATTATCAGTTCGGATATCGGAAACAATTGCGCGATCGGCAATGCCTATCCAAGCTTCGAGGAAGGGCGCAAATACCTGGCCCCTGGACTGTTTGGCCCGTGCGGCTACGGTCTGCCTTCGATTGTCGGCGCTAAGATCGGATGTCCGGATGTTCCGGTCGTCGGTTTCGCCGGAGATGGCGCCTTCGGTATTGCGGTAAACGAACTGACCGCGATCGGGCGTGAGGAATGGCCTGCGATCACGCAGATTGTATTCCGCAACTATCAATGGGGTGCGGAGAAA
>JBCCEP010000248.1:0-6524 GCA_039030215.1 Pseudomonadota bacterium | reverse complement strand
GGCATGCAGATGTCGGTCCATGCCTTTTGCCTGTCCTCCCGCCGGGCGGTCGCTCGTATCTATCCCGACGGCAGGGTGGAACACCGCACCGATCCGGACTGGTTCACGGATTATCAGCGCCGCGACACGGTCGAATGGGATGTGGCAATGGAGGCCGCCCAATGAAACCACGTCAGCTACGTTTATCTACTACGCCAACTGCCGAAGACCTTGAGGGGTTGCGCCTGGGTGACATCGTCTATCTCGATGGTCTGCTCTACACCGCCCGCGAGGGCGTCTATATGCGAGCGCTTGAGGACAAGGCCAATATCCCGCTCGAACTTCCTTCCAGAAGCGCGGCCAATTTTCATTGTTCACCTGCAGCCCGCATCAATCCGGATGGCACATTTGAAATGGGAGCGGTGACAGCAACAGCATCCTTCCGCTTTGCAAAATGGCTCCCCGAATGGATGGCAAAATCCGGCGCGAAGCTGATCATCGGCAAGGGTGGGATGACATCGAAGGACTATAAGGAATATTTTGTCCCGAACGGCGCGATCTATCTTTCAACGGTTGGCTATGGAACCGGCGCACTACTGGGTCGTGGTATCAAGAATGTCGAAGCGGTCCATTGGCATGAAGAATTGGGATTGGCGCAGGCCATGTGGGTCATCAACTGCAACAAGATGGGGCCGTTCATCGTGGCTTCCGACAAACATGGTAATTGTCTCTTCGAACGCGAAAACGCAAAGATCGCCGAAAACATCGAGCGCATTTACGAAGGAACAAAGCCGGCAGTCCTGAAGCGTTATGGCGAAACCGATGATCGTTCTGACGAGTTGATTGGATGAGAGGCGCAGATCTTCTGGTACGAATGCTGGCGGATGAGGGTGTAACCAGAATATTCGCCTTGAGCGGCAATCAGATCATGCCGGTCTTTGATGCCTGCATTGATGCCGATATCGAAATAATCCACACCCGCCATGAAGCTGCCGCGGTGTACATGGCCGAAGCCTATGCCCAATTCTCCGGTGGACTGGGCGTGGCACTTGTCACCGCCGGTGCAGGAATTGCCAACAGCCTTGGGCCGGTATTCACCAGCAAACAGTCCCATACATCAGTGCTTCTGCTCAGCGGTGACAGCCCGGTTTCCCAGGATGGTCGTGGCGCTTTTCAGGAAATGGACCAGGTTGCGATGACGGCATCACTGACCAAGTTTTCCGCACGACCGGGAAATATTGCTGAACTTGCCGCCTGCACTTCCGACGCCATTCGATTGGCAAAATCCGGAACGCCCGGCCCTGTCCATCTTGCGCTGCCATTTGATGTGCTGAACGACATCACTGTCAGCGATGATAAGCCCCCGATTACGGACACAAGATCTGCACTGCCGAATTTGGATGAAGTCGAGAAACAGCTTCAGACTGCGGAAAGACCATTGCTTGTCCTTGGACCATCGCACAACGAAACGCGGGCACCGGGACTTGCCGGAAAACTGCGAAACAGATTTTCCGCCCCGGTGATCACAATGGAAAGCCCGCGCGGCTTGAACGATCCCGCACTTGGTGATCTGCGTAAGGTGTTTGGAAAGGCAGACCTGGTAGTGGTCCTGGGCAAGGCGGTGGATTTTACGCTTGGCTTTGGCGGCCAGTCTTCGGTAAATCCTGAAGCTGGATGGATCGTTGTCAACGATGATGGCAGTGAGATTGCGCGGGCGGAAAAGAACCTGTCAAAGCGGCTGATAAACGCGGTCAGATACGACGCCCGCGAAGTCGCCGAGGCGTTGGCAGACCCTTCAAAGCTGCCATTGGATTCGGATGATACCGGTCGGAAGGAATGGTGCAACCAAGTCTATCAGTTGTTGCAAGCCAGAAGCTACAGGATGCCTGATAGTGGCGGAACCGGACCGATCAGCTCTCTTCAACTATGCGCCGCGGTGCAGCGTCAAATTGCTGCCATTCCCGACTGCATCGCGATCAGCGACGGTGGTGAGTTCGGGCAATGGTCGCAGGCCGTCACTGCAGCAGGCAAGCGGATGATCAACGGAATTTCCGGCGCGATTGGTGGCGGAATTGGTTACGCGATCGGGGCAAAATGTGCGGTCCCGTCTTCAACCGTCTTCATGATGATGGGTGATGGGACAGCCGGGTTTCATTTTATCGAATTCGAGACTGCGGCCAGATACAACATCCCCTTTGTCGCGGTTATCGGAAATGATCTGCGATGGAATGCCGAACATCAAATCCAGTTGCGAGAATATGGAAAGGACCGTCTGGTCGGATGCGAATTGAGCGATGCACGCTATGATCTTGCGGCAGCTGCACTGGGCGCGCATGGTGAATATGTCACCGATCTTGGAGGGCTGGACGCGGCACTGAAACGCGCCGTCGACAGCGGCAAGCCAGCCTGTGTGAATGTCATGATTGAAGGAACTCCCGCACCGGGACCATCATCGCACTAACTGTTTTCGCCTTTAGGCGATGGCGATCGGAACACACCGATTTCAACGGCCTCGAGCAATGCTGTATGAATTTCCTCGATGAACCGTCTTCTTGGATTGGTTTCGTCAAAGGCAAGCCCCAGCAGTCTCGTCGGTGCATCCGGCCCAAGCGACAGGCGCTTTAACGGCAGGGAATTATAGGGTTGCACCGATCGGGCCGGTACGATCGAAACACCCATATTTGCAAAGACCATGCTTGATATGGCTTCCAGGCCTTCCAGCTCCATCGTCTCATTCACCGTAATGTCTTTCGACTGTAGCCAGGCTTCAATGATTTTGCCGACGACGGCGTCCCGATTGAATCGGATAAAGGGATTTTCCTGCAATAGCTGCAATACATCTTCGGATTTGGTGTCCTTGGAAGCAATCAGCTGCAGTGGCTCCTCGGCTATTTCGAGGAAGTCCATGCCCCTCGGCAGCACCGCCGGCCTTGAGACGATGGCAGCATCAACTGCGCCCCGCCCGATCTGTGTAAGGAGCGCAGCCGACAAGGCCGGTTGCAACCGCACATGTAATTCCTTGAACTTCTGCTTGAGAATGGAAATCGCCAGCGGTGCCAGCGCGGTCAGCGTGGTTGGCAGGGTTCCCAGGACGACATCGCCTTGCAAGCCCTTCTCACCAAGTACCGAAGGTACCATGTCATCATAGGCGCGAATGACGTCCTTTGCCTTTGCCACCAGCGCCCGGCCGGTCGGCGTGAGTTCCGGCGGCCGTTTGCTGCGATCGAACAGCGAGACCTGCAATTCCGTTTCCAATGTCTGCATTTGTTGACTGACAGCAGCATGGGTGACGGATACCGCGTCCGCGGCGGCTGAAAAGGTCTTGTGCCGGTCAATGGCGACAAGCGTTCTGAGCATCTTGATCGACAAACTTGCCTCGAATTATGTAAGCAAAACAAACATATTAAATAGCAAGAAATCTGCTCTGTTAAATCCACCTTAAAATAAAATTATTCGGACCGGCTGCATTTCAAGATGTCGTTGGGGCCAGCTAATCGATATCACGACAGGCAGGATTGGTTCTTCGCCCTAAAGATCAGCTTCTTCCGCATCTTCCTGTCCGCCCAGGCCTTGAGGTCACTGATCGTGTAATTGCTCAGGAATGGATTGGCAGTGACGATCTTGTCGCGGGTAATCCTGCCCGTGGCATCGGCATTTGCCATGATTTGCGCTGCATCTGCCGTTTCGGGCGCCGACAGGATCGCGACGGCTCCTGCGCTACCGGCAAAATGCGACAGATACAAACTGGCGGGCGTAACAGTATGGCCATGCCTGCGCAGGACACTTGCATTACCCTCGGCAAATCGTGCCGTCATTTCACGCGACAGAGCCGCGTCATGGCGCATTGCAAGAACCTCTCCTCTCGGCAGATTGGCAAGATCGGGCCGGTGCTTGCGGATCAGTTGCATCCAGGTCGCTTCAATGAACTGACCCGGTCCGGAAGCAGTAGACCGCTCATTCTTCACATCAGTACAACCGTTTGATTCGACGTGAATAATCTGAGAAACAACGTGATTTGGGCTTTGCCCGTTGCGTAAGATGTCGCGGACCAGATCAGGCAAAACGAAGATGACCGTCAAGCCAATGAATGACATGAGAAATATTGCCAGACTCATCAATGCCGTGCGCTCAAGCGAGACAGTCAACCTGGCAGGCATTACATGGGCAGCCGGCATCTCATTCCGGTTTGGCGGACGAATATCGGTTGTCTGATTGACATCATGGTGTTGGTCAGCCTCGGTTTCACCGAATCTGTTTGTTACCTGCTCCATAGTCATTTTGGAACGGCCTCCAAACGTTAAGCCCCGCGGCATGATTGTTCAGACCTGTTAACAGCTCATTAACCGACACACTTTGCGTGTCTTATGGTTAATCATGGCCAGGATGTCGGCCAGACAAAAACGTCGACGCAAGTGTTGTTTTCTGGTTAATTGATACAAGTCTAATAAGAAAAACAAAGATGATCCATCGCTGGATCAGAACCTGGAAGGCTGTTGTAAAATGTACCCAAAATCTGCTTGTGCCGCCGTGGTGTCTTTGCTTGCGCTGGGATTGCTCCCTGTTCAAGCGCTTGCACAACCGACAATTTCTGAAAGTGCCTACGAGATCATGACCAAGATGTCGGATTACTTCGGCAATTTACAGAAGTTTTCGACAGATTACGACGCCGATTTCGAGATCGTCACCGGCGAAGGCCAGAAACTCCAATTGGGCCATAGCGGCAGCATGGCCGTGGATCGGGCAACCGGCGCTCATATCGTCAGAAACGGCGAAATTGCCAATGTGGAATTTATCTATGATGGCGCCAAGCTGACCTTGTATGGTGTCAACATAAACTCCTATTTCCAGATTGATTCAGCCGAAGGTCTCGACAAGGCAATCGATGATTTTCGTCATGAAACCGGTCTGCCGGCACCGGGTGCCGACCTGCTCGCAACCAACCTGTTTGAGACACTGACCCATGGCGTGAAAAGCGGTGAGTTTTACGGCACGACATTTGTCGATGGTGTCCTGACCTATCATCTTGCCTTTCGCGAGGCGGACGTGGATTGGCAGATTTGGGTTCGCGCCGACGACCATCCGGTCCCGATGAAATATGTCATCACGACAAAATGGGTTACCGGGGCACCACAATACTCCATCCGCTTTCGCAACTGGAATTTCGAACCGCAATTTGCCGCCGATCTGTTCAAATTCGAGCCACCTGCCGATTCAATCAACCTTGAAAACATTCAGGTAAACGAAATGGGCGAACTAGTTTTGGAGAAGAATTGATCATGAAGATGAAAACCAAGATTGCTCTGTTCGCTTGCGCAGGATTGCTGGCAGCAGATTTGAGCGCCGAACAAACCGGCATGTTTTCTCTCGCAGGTCTGGTCATCGGCAAGGCTGAAGCGCGCATCGGTAGACCGGCAACACCGGGAAGCGTCGCCGGCGTCGCCAGGCGCACGACCAGAAGAACCATCAGACGGACGTCAACCTATATTGCCGCCCTGCCGGCAGGATGTATTGTCGAGAACATCGACGGTTCAAAATACTGGCTGTGTGGCGGGACCTATTACGCCGCATCCGGAAACCGCTATGTTGTCGTCATAATCGACTAGCAACTTCGGCCATACAGCTGGCGGATCACTTCCGCCGGCTATTTCAACCCTGCCAGACGCAGGCCCTCGACGAACACCTCTAAATCCTCGGGGTATTTGTTGGGAGGAACCTTGCGCCAGTTCTCGATGGTAAAATTGGGATGCGCCTCCAGCACCGCATTGGCATGGGTCTTTGCTTCGCTCTTGTTGCCAATCAAGGCATGGCTGGCCGCCATCAGACGATGCCCTTCCGACTGGTCACGCATTTTCTGTAATGTTCCGATCGTTTTTTCATATTCGCCAAGATGGAAATAGGCGTCACCCAGATACCAGAGGTAGGAATCAGGGTGGTAGGGGTTCAGCTTGATCGCTTGTTGCAATAGCTCCACCGAACGCTCTGCCTGCCTTACATAGACCAGGCAGTCGCCCATCTCGGCGAGCAGGTCGGCATCATTTGGATTGAGCTCGATTGCCCGTTCATAAGCGGCAATCGCCTCGTCATGCCGCTTCTTGTAGAGATAGGCAATTCCCATTTCCGAATAGCCGCGCGCATCAAAATCGTCACACTCGACGGCATGCCGGGCAAGATTGAGTGCTTCCTGTAACGCGGCATTGGGATCCTCGGCCCAGCTATAGCGCCACTCGACATTGAAGGTCCGCGACATGGCGGCATAACTTCGCCCGTAGAGCGGATCAAGATTGCGGGCTTCCTCGAACAGGCGCCTCGCATGAGAATTGGATTCCGGCCGGAACCGAAAACCCAGATCAAGTCCGCGCAGGATCAACCCATAGGCATGAAGATTTGGCCGGATCTGGGTTGCCAACCGCTTGCGTTCGGCCATGTCGATATGGATCGCCAGCCGCGAGGTTGTTGTCGCCGTCACATCGTCCATGAACTCGAAAATATCGGCAAGCTGGCCATCATAGCGCTCCGACCACATGATGTTTTCCGTCTCTGCCTCC
>JBCCEP010000247.1:0-6527 GCA_039030215.1 Pseudomonadota bacterium | reverse complement strand
GCCTGACCAATCTCTAAGGCCAAATCGTAGGGAAAACTCTATCTCCTTCCCGGAAAATTCAGTCTTGAATAATTCAGCTACCAATCGACCAAACGGTCGCCCGTCTGATGAAGAGGTAAATGTTGCGCTGAAGCCCGAAAGGCCTGAGACCACGTTCAAGACTGGCCCGGGCATGAAGATTTTTTCAGTTACTTCCCGTGGTCCAGCACCCTGACTAGGTCCAAAGAAAACCGAACGTTGGACGGAAACAAACACACATAAGCCTGTTCTCCCCCCAGGCCCAGTTCTATATTTCCTAAACTTTCACAGGTAATATTAATTACAAATGAAGCCAGTAACAGTCAGTAAACAAGGAAACTAAAAACAGGGCAAGCAATTATATTGATTAAATTCTGTTCTCAGTCCGATTTTTATTTTTGTCCTTAAGCCGCACCCCAGGCCCGCCACCATTCTCGGGTATGAATTCTACGCCAGCATCTTGGAGCGTCTGCATTATCTTTGACACAGTGCTTTCCTTTAGATCGGCGACTAGACTAGACTGTGAACTCATAAATTATGGATAGCCAGGTCCGCAGTGGACTTACGGAATGTGCCATTATCGGACCTTACGAATCTTCCCACTTAGTTGTCGCTGTGATTTCAGGTGATATGGCAAATTGTCAAACAGTCTATGGTTGTGACCCGTGACATGGTTGGTGTGATAAAGTCTATGAGGGAGGAATAGTTTTACCCTTGAATTGAGGAAGGAATCAGTGGAGACCAGCAGTGTTGAATCAGAATGATGGTCGCGTCAGGCGACTAGGCTACATGCACGCCCGATCCGACGGCAAGGTCGATTTCAAAACGATGTCCGAGCCATGTAGTACGAAAGTTCTGACGGAGTTAAACGAAATCATCACTGTTGTTTTTGAACTACAACCCGTCATTTTTGCCTTTCAAATTGTCGAACGAAATCATGCTGCCTTGCACTCCACCCTACAGGATCAGCAGGTAGAGCTGGAAACTTACCAATATGCGTCGTTTGAGAAACTTCATGATGCGTTGGTGGACACAGCGCGGCAGGTGACTAATTTTCTTGCCTCAGTGAGTTCGTTTCTCGATCAAACGGACGCCTTGATCAAACGAATCTGGGGTGAAAAGTCACTAGAAGCCGCTGCTTGGAAACGTAAGACTCACGACCTTTATGACCTCCGCTTCTCATACCGGTTTCTATATCAACTTCGGCACTTTGCTCAACACACAGCGCTTCCTCTGACCGACATCGCAGTCAAAGGAAAACGGTCTTCAGCGGAGAAGCCCATGGCATTCGATATCACGGTTCCCATCACACGCGACGCCCTCCTTAACGAGACTTTTAAGTGGAAGCCGGAAGTACGCAGCGAGATTGAGGGCCAGCCGGACAGTTTTCTCCTTCTCCCGCTAATAGACGAACACATGGATAGCGTCGGCAGACTGTGCCTGGAGGTGATCGACTTACAATCTCCAAGGCTTCTTGAATGCGTCAGGTACATGGAGGCCGTGAACCGTACACTACAGGCACCCCAAGGAGCCCTTCCGGTTCTTGTCGTAGGTAATCCTCCGTCGCTAGACCAGGCAACGAAGCTCGAATTCATCCCCATGGCCGAACTCAATCGAGTCATTAGGGTCTACAACGAACGAAAGACCTCCTCGGCAGAGCTAGGATGAATGGCGTTTCACTAGGTTAGCTCAGGGTCTTGTAAGGGCTTAAAACGGTCATAGGTTGGTCCAAGTCTCTAGGGGACTAACTCGCTTCATCGCGCCTGTATAGTGGGATATATAATGGGGAAATAAATATATTCTTCTATATTACATATTAATATCAGTTACTTAACTAGCTAGTTATGCGGTCTCTCTCTCCGCCATATTGCCGTTTCTGGCAGTATCCTGTCATCCCAAAAGCTGCACAATCCAAGCTTGGATTGGAAGTGTAGCAGTTGATGCCGCCCAGTTTGCAGAGCGTCCACCAAAGCCAGCATGTGGTAATCGCGTGATGCGATCAGGATGTCCGAAAGGCCCGAACGTCGAGAATCAAGCTTGAAGAGAAGGTTAAATAGCCTTCGAAAATTGCCGTATTGCAGTATCTGAAGACGCGTTAGTCGTCATGGTAGATGGGCCAGCACTCTACCCAAATACACTCAATATGGAGCGCGTCGATGAAATGCTTCAGGTTCCGAATTAAACGGTGATAGATTGGCAGAAAAGATCGCTACCACCAGAATTGAGTACCATCAGATGTTTACTCGCAATCACGTGAAATATGAACCGATCGATTTGCCGGACCGGATGGACTATTCCGCAGGACAAAGTCTTGACGAAGCCAAAGCTTTTCTAAACCGAATGAGGCAGCGGCATACGGTCCGCGATTTCTCCGCTGCCCCTGTCTCGCGGGAAGTAATCGAAACGTGCATTGGTGCTGCCGGCACGGCTCCGTCTGGAGCAAATCACCAACCTTGGCATTTTGTGGCCATCTCCGATCCGCATATCAAACGGCAGGTGCGTCTTGCCGCGGAAGAAGAAGAACGACGTTTTTATGGTGGAGGCGCTGGAGACGAATGGCTGAAGGCGCTTGAACCGATCGGTACGAGCCACGACAAACCGCATCTTGAAGATGCGCCGTGGCTTATCGTGGTTTTTGCCCAGCGTTGGGGTCAATTCGATGATGGCAGTCGATTCAAGAACTACTATGTCCCTGAAAGTACTGGTATTGCCTGCGGTTTCCTGTTGGCCGCTTTGCATCATGCCGGATTGGTGGCACTAATACATACGCCGAACCCGATGAAGTTTCTCAACGAAATGCTGGGGCGACCCGACAGCGAGAAACCCATGATGATTGTGGCAACTGGTCATGCAGCCGAAGGTGCCAAAATACCGGCTGCCGCCAAGATTAAAAAGCCGCTCGAAGAAATTTTGACGATTGCAGAATAGTCACGGGGTTGGTGAACCAGAAAACATCAATCTTTTCTTGCGTTTAAGCCCCCAGGCCTACCTTTCGCAATCAAGCGTCGATGAAGCCGGACATAGCAATAATGTGATTGAGTTTAGCGCTCAAATGCTGGATTCATCGTGTCATGCTTCTAAACTGAATGAAGGTGGAATGCCGATCGCTCCAAATGTGCCAAGGCTGATGAGGAGATTTATGACAGCAAGAATCACACTCATATTCGCATTCGCAAGCATGTGCTTGTGTTTGACCAGCCCGTCTTGGGCAAGTGATTTTGAGCGCGGACAAAAGGCGTTTATTGCCGGAGATTTTGCTCAAGCCCTTGAGATCTGGCGACCTCTGGCTCAAGGCGGCCACCCACAAGCGCAATATGGCCTGGGAGCCATGCATGAATATGGCCGCGGCCTGAAGCCGAATGATGCCGAGGCAGTGAAATGGTATCTCCTGGCTGCGGAACAAGGCGTATCGGAAGCGCAATATCGCCTAGGCGTACTTTATGACTACGGTTGGGGGGTCGAGGCCGACCCGACTAAAGCAGTGCAATGGTACAGCCAGGCGGCTGAAGGAGATCACACTTTTGCACAACATGATCTGGCATTCATGTATGTGACAGGCAAGGGTGTATCACCGGATAGGGTGCAAGCCTACAAGTGGCTGAGGATCGCCACCACGCGCCGTCCGGATTTGATGATAAAACACCTACATTCGGTTTCCATCGAAATGAAACCAGAAGATATCGACCGGGCGGAAGCCCTGGCAACAGACTGGTTGCAAGCTCGATAAACGAAATAGTGGCGATCAGCCGTTTAAGGGAAACGCAAATCTTTCAACCGGTATGCCCAGATCCTCGATAAACATGTGGTGCCAAAGCTGAGTAGCCGCCACCGAAACCAAAGTCTGGTTTACCACCGAGAATGCAGTGCCTTTCTTTCTTGATGAAAGCAGCTTTTTTACGCAGGTTTCGTCAAAATAGCCGGTGATGTTCAACAACCGATCAGATAGCAAGTCGGCAAACGGATTGCCCGCTTCATCGTTGTCCAGGATATCCCAGCTGGCTCTGAGCATTTGTTTAGGGCGCCAAGCAACAGATGCAGGCAAATCGGATTCTGCTGCGCGACGAAGCAAGTATTTTTCTCTAAACCTACGCAACTTCCATTTAGGATGTAACTGTTGGGTGAAATCGCAGAGATCCTCATCAAGGTAGGGATATCTGGTTTCCACGGACGAATGCATGGCCACCTTATCTCCTGCGATACTCAACAGTAGACCGGGAAGATGAATTCTTTGACCGAAGTAAAGCGAACGATTGAATGGATGCCAGCGCCTGATCCTGTCGGCATTTATCTCCAGATCTTCATAAGCGACGTAGTGATTGACGAGGTGCCGTAACCGCGGACCGTAAACCTCATGCTTGAGGGAGCCTGAAAGCCCATACAGGTCGAGCCATACATTCGCACCGCCTACCGCATCAAATACTCTCCGGTCATAGGATCGATCGTTGGGCGTAACGCCGAACGCATATGCCAAAGCTCGTCTGAAGCTGTTTCCGGCGCTGAATCCCATGGCATCGATTGGTGCGGACAAACGCGCAAGTTTGAACCACGGATAACCGGCCAGCATCTCGTCGGAACCTTCGCCCGTGAGGGCAACCTTGTAGTTGTGCCGATTGACCTGTTTGGCAAGCAAAAGAAGTGCCGTGCTTACGGTATCGCTAACCGGGCACTCAGCCGCCTCGATCAATTGCGGATATGTCTTTAGCAAATCCGGGATCGTTATTGGCACGACTGTCGGAGAAGACCCAAACGAATTGGCGAGCGACTGGGCCTTTGGCAATTCATCAAGTTCAGGCGACTTGATTTGCAGCGTAAAAGCCTGCGGTGCCTTCCCCATGATTTTTCTGGCGGTCGCAAAGGTCCAAGCAGAATCGACGCCGCCGCTCAGATAGGACGCGACCGGCACGTCTGCCTGCAAACGTCGTTTTACGGAATCCCGAAAGAGTTGGCTAAATTTGTCGATCGTTTGGCCGTTTCCGGGATCTTCCTCACCCCGATCGGGAAAATCAATCTCCCAATAGGCCCGTTCTTCGATCAGTGCTGAACTGTCTTCGCGATCTTGCAATATGCGCAAGAAGTGACCGGGCTTCAGCATGCGCACGCCTTTGAAACAAGTAACGGGGCCCGGGAGTGCAAAAAAGGAAAACGCCTGATCAACCCCTCGCATGTCAGGTTCAGGCGTAACCGTGCCCGATGCAAGCAGAGCCTTTATCTCTGACGCAAACACCAGGAATTTTTTCCCGTGCCTGCTTTGTACCGACCAATAGAGGGGGCATATTCCGAACCGGTCTCGAGCCAAGACGATACAATTGCGATCCCTATCATGAAGCGCAATTGCAAACTGTCCGCGAAGCGACTGAAACATGTCTTCACCACTTTCCTCCCAAAGATGGGGCAGGATTTCGGTATCAGTGCTCGTTTTCAGAACATGCCCGCGTTCTTGAAGCTGCTTCTTGCGTTCAGGATAGTCGTATAACTCACCATTGAAGACCACATGAATGCTTCCGTCTTCATTTGAAATTGGCTGCTGGCCATCCTCAAGGCCAACAATGCTCAAACGTCGCGATCCAAAGTTTGCTCCGGGCGAGGTGTAAAATCCCTCTTCATCGGGACCACGGTGGACAATCGCCTCCGTCATCGATTTGATAACGCTTCCAGGTAAATTGAGTTTGCCGTTGATACTTACGATACCGGCTATGCCACACATAGAGGAGTTCCGAATGATGCGATGAAGCTCGCGTGGGAGTGATGTCGAGGCAAGCAGGCGGCACAAATACATGCTTTGTCAATGTGCAACGGCAGATTTGAGGTCAAAACCTGTCGTCAAATCCGAACAATGCTACTTCGCAACTGTACCAAAGGTGGACTGACGATCAGCAGGATTCAAACAGGTCGCCAGACCAAGATTTGAACGGATAGCTTGGCCTTGATCGTGGTCCGTGACTTGCCGCATGGCGTGGATTTACCTAAATCCGATGTGTACAACCCAGGAGATATCATGCTCGTCGAGGCGCGAGGCATTTGTAAAAGCTACAGTGCAGGGGACAGTCAGCTTAGTGTACTCAATGGCGTCTCACTTGAGCTCGCTGAAGGTGAGACACTCGCACTGACCGGTGAGAGCGGCAGTGGAAAGTCAACTTTGCTGCATTTGCTGGCTGCGCTCGATACACCAGACGAGGGTAGTATCGTTCTGGATGGAACGCCTTTGACCGATCTTGATGACGTTCGTCGAGCTGAAATAAGGCGGCAGACCATTGGGCTCGTTTTCCAGCAGTTCAACCTGATACCGGCATTGGATGTAGCTGCCAACATCGCTTTTCAGGCGAAACTCGCCGGGCGTCATGACACCGCTTGGCAAGAAGAACTTGTCGAACGCCTGGGCCTGACTGAATTGCTTTCCCGCTATCCCGAGCAATTGTCAGGTGGCCAGCAACAGCGCGTGGCGATTGGCCGGGCTCTTGCGGTCCGTCCGCGCGTTCTGATGGTAGATGAACCAACCGGCAATCTTGATG
>JBCCEP010000246.1:0-6533 GCA_039030215.1 Pseudomonadota bacterium | reverse complement strand
GGTGCTGCGACAGCGGTTGGTATGAAGGTGCTGCCCGGATAGATCAGGTCACCATGGATTTCATCCGAGACGAGGATGATATTCCGCTTGAGGCAAAAGTCGGCGACTTCGCGAAGTTCTTCCGCCGTCCAGACCCTGCCGCCAGGATTTTGCGGTGAGCAAAGCACGATGATGCGGGTGTTTTTCGGCATGTCGCGCGCAAGACCCTCAACATCCATCCGGTACCGCCCCTGTTCCTCGATCATGGGCTGGTTATGGACATTTCGGCCATTTGCAACGATCGTTTTTGCAAATTCATGATAGACCGGCGAGAAGATCGCGACGCTGTCTCCCGGATCGCTGAATTTATTGATCACCAGGGCAAGTGCAAACATGATCCCCGGAACCGGGGTCAGCCAGTCGGGTTGGGCAGTCCAGCCATGGCGGGAAGCCAACCAGTTGCACTGCGCTTCGCGCCAGGTGTCGGGAATTCCGTAATAGCCGAAAAATCCGCGTTCCGTTTCCTCGATTATTGCCTGTTTGACCACTTCGGGTGCCGAAAAATCCATATCGGCCACCCACATTGCCAACCCGTCATCGGCATCAACCTTACAGACTTGCTTGAGGAAATCGCTCTTGGACGCGTGCGCACTTTTGATGTCCAATGGCGTATCGAAATCGAATGTCATGAAAATCTCCGGCTAGTGAGCGGGTAATAGCGGAGAATAGGGTTTGTCACAATAACCGGATGTAATGAAAAACGTGACGAAGCAAATTGGTTATCGGATGGTCTAAACTGTCAGGAATTTTCGAACTTCCGGATCGTCCAATGAAGCAGCTACACCGGAGTGAACAATCTCGCCGCGATCAAGAATGTAGACCTTGTCGGCCAGCTCACGGCAGAAGTCGAGATATTGTTCGACGAGCAGGATTGTTACGCCGGCACTTTCCTTGAGATACCGGATCGCGCGGCCGATATCCTTGATGATTGATGGCTGGATGCCTTCGGTTGGTTCGTCAAGTACAAGCAGTTTCGGGCGCATTACCAATGCGCGTCCGATCGCCAATTGTTGCTGCTGCCCGCCCGAAAGATCGCCGCCGCGCCGATCAAGCATTTGTTCCAGTACCGGGAAAAGCTCAAAGATGTGTTCCGGGATAGTTCGGTCAGCGCCTTTCAGCGGGGCAAACCCTGTTTCGAGATTTTCCCTGACCGTGAGCAAGGGGAAAATCTCGCGGCCCTGCGGCACGAGGGAAATGCCCATTCGGGCCCTTTCATAGCTGGGTCTGGTTCCAAGTTTGATATCTTCAAACTCGATATCTCCGGCTGACAGTTTGTGCTGGCCAACAATCGCCCGGATCAGGCTGGTCTTGCCGACGCCATTGCGCCCAAGCAGGCAGGTGATCTTGCCATCCTCGGCGTCAAGCGAAACACCTCGGAGCGCTTCGGCAGCGCCATAGTGCAACCATGTATTATGAACGCTCAGCATTTGTTATCGCCCCAAATAGACGTCGATTACTTTTTGATCGCTGCTGACATGATCAAGCGATCCTTCTGCAATCACCGATCCTTCGTGCAGGCAGGTCACCTTGACGTCGAGATCGCGAACGAAGTGCATGTCATGTTCGACGACAATAACCGAATGAGTCTTTGCAATTGTTCGCAACAGTTTGGCAGTTTCGGCAGTCTCGGCGTCGGTCATGCCGGCTACCGGTTCATCGACCAAAAGAAGCTTTGGGTCTTGTGCCAGCAACATTCCGATTTCCAGCCACTGCTTCTGCCCATGCGAGAGGTTTGCGGCCAGATCATCTCGCCGAAAATCGAGGCGAATGGTTTCAAGAATTTCGTCTATACGCTGTTGGTCCGGCTTGTTTGGCTGATAAAACAGTGCGGGCAGGCTGTTCCGGGTGCCTTTGAGAGACAGAAGAATATTGTCTTCAACGGTTTGGGTCTCGAACACGGTGGGCTTTTGAAACTTCCGGCCAATGCCGTACATGGCGATTTCGGCTTCGTCATGCTGGGTCAGGTCGATCTCGCCATCAAACAAGACCTTGCCTTCATCGGGTCTGGTCTTGCCAGTGATGATATCCATCATGGTTGTCTTGCCAGCGCCATTAGGCCCTATTATTGCGCGCATTTCTCCCTGCTCGAGATAGAGCGACAGATCATTTATCGCCTTGAACCGGTCAAAGGAGACCGAGACGCCGTCAAGATAAAGAAGGCTGGATGAAACCTGCATGGGGCTCACTCCGCCGGTTTGGCAATCGCCCCGTCGGACGATTGCGGCTTGTTGGTCGTGATGTTTGAACGGCTGAAGCTTGAGAGCTTCTTCGCAAGGCCGACAATTCCCTTGGGCATGAACAGCGTGACAAAGATAAACAGTCCACCGAGCGCAAATAACCAGAATTCAGGTAGGACGCCCGTAAACCAGCTCTTGCCTGCATTAACCAGAACGGCGCCTATGATTGGCCCGATCAGGGTTCCGCGTCCGCCTACGGCGGTCCATACGACGATCTCAATCGAGTTTGCCGGCGCGAACTCTCCGGGATTGATAATGCCGACTTGCGGGACGTAAAGCGCGCCGGCGATACCGGCAACGACTGCGGAGATGACAAAGGCGATGAGCTTTACCTTTTCCGGTCGATATCCCAGGAAACGGGTTCGGCTTTCGGCATCCCGGACCGCCTGGAGAATTTTGCCGTATTTTGAGCTCACCATTGCGGAGATCAGGAGCAGGGCCAGCGCCAGGGTGAGCGCACTTGCCGCGAACAATGCTGCCCGCGTTTCGGGGGCTGCAATGTTGAAGCCGAGGATGTCCTTGAAATCCGTCAGGCCGTTATTGCCGCCAAATCCCATATCGTTTCTGAAGAATGCCAGCAGCAAGGCATAGGTCATCGCCTGAGTGATGATGGACAGGTAGACGCCGGTAACGCGGGAACGGAAGGCAAACCAGCCGAACACAAAGGCAAGCAGGCCGGGTACCAACATCACCATTAATGCGGCAAACCAGAACTGATCAAAGCCGTACCAGTACCAGGGTAATTCCTGCCAGTTGAGGAAGACCATGAAATCGGGGAGTTCCGGATTTCCATAGA
The DNA here is from genome assembly GCA_039030215.1 of Pseudomonadota bacterium. GTDB lineage: Bacteria > Pseudomonadota > Alphaproteobacteria > Rhizobiales > Rhizobiaceae > BOKV01. Next base: position 3,461 of record JBCCEP010000246.1, on the reverse strand, counting down.
CGCCCCTCGCGCCGATCTGGCGCATCAGATACATACCCATGGCATATCCGCCCAAGGCAAAAAAGGCGCCGTGGCCTAGCGAAAGAATTCCGCAATAGCCCCAGACGAGATCGAGTGCCAGCGCCAGAATCGCAAAGCAAAGATATTTGCCAAAGAGTGGAACCAGGTGGTCGGGAACGTGAAACGGGCTTACCTGTGGGACGACGAGGTTTAGGATCGGAATGAGGATTGCGATCACGCATAGCAAGCCAATCATGGCAAGGATGGAGCGTGACTGGATGCCGCCCTTGAGGAAGTGGGTGATGATCATGCGTCAACCGCCCTTCCACGGATTGCGAACAGGCCGCGGGGTCGTCTTTGAATGAACAGAATGATGAAGATCAAAACCAGGATCTTGGCGAGAACGGCACCCGTATAGGGTTCAAGAAACTTGTTTGCCACGCCAAGCGACATGGCGCCAACCAAGGTTCCCCAAAGATTGCCGACCCCACCGAACACGACGACCATGAAGCTGTCGATGATGTAACTTTGACCAAGATTAGGCGAGACATTGTCAATCTGGGAAAGGGCGACGCCTGCCATGCCGGCAATGCCAGAGCCAAGCGCAAATGTCATGGCATCGACCCAATTTGTACGAATGCCCATTGCTGACGCCATGCGCCGGTTTTGCGTTACGGCGCGCATTTGCAGGCCGAGGCTTGTCCGGTTCAGGATAATCATCAGGATGGCAAAAACCGCCAGAGAAAACACGATGATCCACAGACGATTCCAGGTGATCGACAGCTCTCCGATTTCAAACGCGCCGGACATCCAGGAGGGGTTGCCGACCTCACGATTGGTCGGCCCGAATATGGTCCGAACCGTCTGTTGCAGAACAAGAGATACTCCCCAGGTTGCAAGCAATGTCTCCAACGGGCGCCCGTAGAGAAAACGAATGATCCCGCGTTCCATGCATAAGCCAACCAAAGCCGTCACCAGGAATGCGAGTGGCAATGCAAGCAGAAGCGAGTAGTCGAAGAATGCGGGGGCGTTCTGACGGAAAATTTCCTGTACCACGAATGTCGTATAGGCGCCCAGCATGACCATTTCGCCGTGGGCCATGTTGATGACGCCCATTACGCCAAATGTGATTGCCAAGCCGATGGCAGCGAGGAACAGGACCGAGCCCAGCGACAGCCCGTACCAGACATTTTGTCCGATCTCCCACAATTCCAGCCTGTCATTGATTCGTGTAATGGCTGCTGCTGCAACTTGTTTGGGCTCGCCTTCGGCGGATGCTTCGAAAGCAGACAGAAGTGAGAGCGCCTCCCGGTCACCGCGTGCCTGGATAACGGAGATTGCCTCGACCATGGCAGCGGGATCATCGGTTGTGTTCAGCACAATCGATGCACGCGCCTGTTCCATCAAGGCGAGGATGCCGGCGTCTTCTTCAGCCGTAATGGCCTTTTCGAGAGCTTCCAGCTGACCTTCATCGCTCGTATCGAATATGGTCTGCGCAGCATTTCTGCGGACTTCTGCGTCCTGCGCACGCAAGGTCATGCCCGAGAGTGCCGCGGTAATGGCACGACGAAGCGAATTCTTGATCTTGATTTTCTTCAGGGATTTTCCGGAAGCTTCGGAGATTGTTTCGCCAGTGACCGGATCGAGCAGGTTGTCGCCACTTACAATGACCACCGTATTATTGGATGGGTCGGTTTTAAGGTTACCCTCGCTGAGGGCGCGCAAGGCTGGGGCTGCTTTCGGATCACCCAATTCGCCCAGTTCATCAATGATTTTGCCGACCTGAGAAAAGCCTTTTGCGGTAGCAAATTTTTGAATGACACTGTCGACAGAAGAGTCCTGGGCGATTGATTGGCCCGCCAGGAAGAACAAAAGAAATACCAGGGAGAATATGGACCTCAGAACAACAGGTAGGGACATTTGTGGGTTCGCCAGCTGTTTGAATTATTTGATAAAATTAGGGCCGGGCAGACCCTGGTAATCTGCCCGGCCGGTTTTCAGGTCAGGAGCCTTTGCCGCCGCATTTGCCGCTTTCGACATTGAAATTGCCGCATGACATCGGTGTGCGCCAATCAGCAATCAGGTCCTTGGAGTCGGGAAGGTAATCCGACCAGGCATCACCAACGACGAGACCGGGCGTTTCGAATACGGTTTCAAATTGACCGTCTTCCTGGATTTCACCAATCAGCACCGGCTTGGTAATGTGGTGGTTCGGCATCATTGCCGAGTAACCGCCGGTCAAATTTGGAACCGACACGCCAACGATTGCATCGATGACTGCGTCCGGATCGGTGGTACCAGCTTTTTCAACTGCTTTAACCCACATGTTGAAGCCAATGTAGTGGGCTTCCATCGGGTCGTTGGTGACGCGGTTTTCGTCGCCAATGAATGCCTTCCAGGTCTCGATGAATTCGGCATTGGCGTCATTCTCGACGGACTGGAAATAGTTCCAGGCTGCCAGATGCCCCACGAGCGGTTCGGTATCCAGGCCCGCAAGCTCTTCCTCGCCAACGGAAAATGCCACGACGGGAATGTCTTCAGCCTTTACGCCCGCATTTGCCAGTTCCTTGTAAAAGGGAACGTTGGCGTCGCCGTTAATTGTCGACACGACTGCGGTTTTCTTGCCTGCGGAACCAAAGCTCTTGATATCGGAAACAATTGTCTGCCAATCGGAATGTCCGAATGGCGTGTAATTGATCATGATGTCTTCTTCCGCGACACCCTTGGATTTGAGATAGGCTTCGAGGATCTTGTTGGTTGTTCGCGGATAGACGTAGTCGGTGCCGGCAAGTACCCAGCGCTCGACGCCTTCCTCATTCATCAAGTAATCAACGGCAGGGATTGCCTGCTGATTTGGCGCGGCGCCTGTGTAGAACACGTTGCGCTGACTTTCCTCGCCTTCATATTGCACGGGATAGAACAGCAGCGAGTTGAGTTCCTCGAAGACCGGCAGGACAGATTTTCTGGAGACCGAGGTCCAGCAACCAAATACCGCATCGACTTCTTCGCCTGAAATCAGCTCACGGGCTTTCTCGGCAAAGAGTGGCCAGTCGGAAGCCGGATCAACGACAACGGCCTCAAGCTTCTTGCCCAGGACGCCGCCTTTCTTGTTCTGCTCCTCGATGAGCATCAACATGACGTCTTTTAGCGTCGTCTCGGAAATCGCCATTGTTCCCGACAGCGAATGAAGAATTCCGACCTTGATCGTTTCCTCGGCATTCGCGGGTAGTGCGGTTGCGGCGCTCATTAGCGCTGCTACCGCAGTCATTTTCATTTTGTAAGATAAACCAGTCATTCTTACCTCCGACAGGTTTGTTTGCACCAAGCCTTAGGAAGCAACCGGCATGCCAATTTAACAATTGATTCAATTTGTCTTGTAAAACCAATTAATATCAGATGGTTAGAGAACCTTAAGGCGAAGCGGCAAGGTGCGGTTAACTCAAACTATCCCAAGAATCGCT
>JBCCEP010000245.1:0-6541 GCA_039030215.1 Pseudomonadota bacterium | reverse complement strand
GGTGTGCGGGAATTCCTCAAATCAGGTCCGCTTGGTTTCCGTTTCGTCGATCTGGCGGTCAATCTGAGTGATGGTTCCTATCACAATGTCGATTCCTCGGACATGGCGTTCCAGATGGCTGGCAAGCTCGCCATGCGCGAAGCGATGGATGCTTGTGGGCCGGTATTGCTGGAGCCGATCATGAAGGTTACCGTTTTCACACCGTCGGAAAGCACAGCCAAGATCACGGCATTGATCCCGCAACGGCGAGGGCGGATCCTTGGTTATGACGCCCGACCGGGCTGGAATGGCTGGGACCAGGTCGAGGCGCTCATTCCAATGGCGGATTTGGGTGATTTGATCATTGAGTTGCGATCAGCGACGGCGGGAACCGCCAGCTATGTCAAGCAGTTCGATCATATGGCTGAATTGACTGGCAGAGGTGCCGAAGCGGTTCTGGCGCAAAATTCGCAAAGTAATGCCGCATAAAAATGATGATTCGGCGCGGGTTTGCCCGCGCCGAGCTATTTCACAAGACTAGCCAAATCGTGGTCGACATAGTGTGGCCAATCTGACGCAGTCATCGGAAAAACAACAATAATTTGCCATTTGCCCCGTATTCTCCGGGTCAAGCAACGCCTATGGCATTGCCTGCATTTTTCTGACTGGCTAAAAGCTTAGGAGATTGCTGGATATTGGGCCCACATATTTAATGGTAAATGACTTGAAATTCAGTCACGTCTTAGGACGCGCAGCAGGGATGTTTTCCGTTGCAGCGGCTACGGTTGTGACTGCGCATGCGGCTGATACTTTCGAGCCGAGCCCGGATATGCTTGATCCGACCCCCATTTATTCGCAACAACCGGCTGTTGACGGTATCAATTTCACGGCAAGTGCCTTGACCGGCGCAATTGGCGGATATGGCAACCACATGTTTTTGTTGTCAGCGTCGACGCCAATCCCTTATTTCAGCCAATTTGGAGCGCAACTCGATCTGGGGATCGGTAATTACCGTTCTGACTACACAAGTGCGGCCGGGGGGCTGCATCTGTTCTGGCGTGATCCAAGCATTGGCATGTTTGGTATCTATGGCGATTATGGCTACGTGAATCCCGAGCACGCAGGTCGCACAGGTTTCGAAGCCTCGATCTATATGGACCGATTCACGCTGGATGTGTTCGTCGGCAAACAATATGGCCAACACGTCTTCACCAAGGTCGTCGACGAAGTCGATCTGGCCTATTACTTCACGGATAATTTCCGCGGTTCAATTGGTCATCGACTTACATCGCGCGGGAATGTCGGCAATATCAGTTTTGAGTATATGTCAGATGCCTATAGTGGCTGGAGTATATTCGGTGAGGCTGAAGCCGGTGAAGACAACTATCACAGTGCCTGGATCGGATTGCGGTATTCATTTGGAACAGGCAACTCGAATACGCTGCTGGAACGTGACAGGAACTCTGGCCTGCCGGTTCGCATTCCGCGTAATATAGCCAGCGTCACCCAATGTGGCGATCTACCGGAATCCAAACCTAAAACCTGGTGGCGTTCAGAGATGACCAATCTTTGTGCATCCAAGGATGAAATTGAATCCGAGGGCGCCAGAGTCTCCAAGCAATAGCATTTGCTTTCTGCGGTATTCAGGAATTCGGAAACCACGCATTCCTGTATTCGCTGCGACCCCGCTCAACCCAAACAAGAATATTTCCGATCAAACACGTAGGTTACGCAGCTTACGTCAGGTTTAAATGGACGATCATAAATAAAAAAAACCGGGCTAGGAGCCCGGTTATTAGTTGGAAGGTACGATAAACAAACCTTCAAGAGGGGAACAGTTGACTGCATCAGTTGCCGGGAGGAGGAAATTAGCAACTGTACAAAACCAACTGTAACTGTTGTGGTGATTGCTTGCGAATACTGCAATACCGCATTATGCAGTTCAGATATGCGATTTTTGCATAGCTCTAAAATTTCAGTTAATATTCGAGCTGAAAATCGTGCAACTTGCTGATAATTATAGCAGAATTTTTTTGCCTAATTTTTGGCTGCAAATTTAATGAGCAAATTGGAAAAAGTAGACTGTTAATAATTGTTGCTTATTTGCAACGAATTTTTGCACGGCTGTTGTTGATAAGATGGGACTAAGTCGATTTTTTTTCGTGATTTCGAATCACTTATAAATGGCGTTTTTGGCGTACATCTACGTCATGTTGCAGTGTTTTGAGAGATGATCGGACGGGAATTGCGCATACCATTCAGGCTGTGGGTCGGTTCTGACAGATATACAGAGGTAGGCTGAATTCGATCAAAATTGCCACTGGCGCGATTTTGACACCAGAAAATCCCTGAAAACCTTCAATCTGGCCGATGAGCGCATGGCCTCAGCGTAGACGAAATAGGTTTCGAAGCTTGGAACCTCGGCATTCTGGATCAGTTGAACCAGAGCGTGGCGATCCTCAACGATGTAATCCGGTAGAACTGCAATTCCTGTGCCCGCCTCCACGACCTTGCGAAGGGCCATGAGGTTATTGACCGAGAAAACCGGCGTGCGATGCTGGCTGGGTGATCTGCCAGCTGTTTCCAGCCAGTTCAATCCTGCCAGATAGGATGGCAGGTTTTCTCCAAACGTAACGATGCGATGATTGTCCAGATCCTCGATGCTCTTGGGCTGGCCATGCCGCTTTACATAGGCAGGCGAGGCGTAGACGTGGAAGTGTACGGTGAACAATCGGCGCTGAATCAGTTCTCCCTGAGAAGGTTTCCTGAACCAGATCGCGCAATCGGCTTCACGCGTGAACAGGTCGAGTTCTCCGTTTTCCAGGATCAATTCGAGCTGGACCTCAGGATAAAGCTCCATAAATTCATGTACACGGCTGGTGAGCCAGCTTGTTCCCAGCCCCACCGTTGTCGTTACGCGGAGCCGTCCCTCGGGCCGCTCGGTTGAATCGGTCAACTGGTTCTTGACCGCATCCAGTTTCAACAGAACGTCATGGGCCGTCCGATAGAGCGTTTCGCCCTGTTCGGTCATGACGAGGCCACGGGCATGCCGGTGGAACAGGGGGACGCTTAGTTCCTGTTCGAGCGCGCTTACCTGACGCGAAATCGCCGATTGGCTGAGATTGAGGGTGTTAGCCGCATGGGTAAAACTGCCAGCTTCAGCAACCGCATGAAATATGCGCAATTTGTCCCAATCCATGCGACCCCTATCCTTTAGTTCCGCCAGCCCGACAGGTTATTGCGCCGCCTGGCTAACCTGTTCCTTTTCCGCCAGGAATTTCTCTGCCTCAAGTGCGGCCATACATCCCATACCGGCGGCGGTGACAGCCTGGCGATAGACATCATCAGTGATGTCTCCGGCAGCATAGACGCCCGGCACCTCGGTTGCTGAAGAATCCGGCGCGGTCCAGAGATATCCGTTCGGTTTTTTCTTCAATTTGCCCTCGAAAAGCTCGGTCTGCGGCGCATGTCCGATGGCGACAAACACACCGTCCACGGGTTTGTCGGTGATTTCGTTCGTCTTGACATTTCGCAGTTTGACGCCGGTCACGGATGGAGGCATGCCGTCCTTGCCTGTTACTTCCTCCAGCACCGTATCCCAGAGAATTTCAACATTGGGTTTATCAAACAGGCGCTGCTGCAGGATTTTCTCGGCCCGGAACTCATCACGGCGGTGAACCACTGTGACCTTTGAGGCGAGATTTGACAGATAAAGTGCTTCCTCAACCGCGGTATTGCCGCCACCAACCACGACAACTTCCTTGCCGCGATAAAAGAACCCGTCGCAGGTTGCGCAGGCGGAAACCCCGAAGCCCATGAATTTCTGTTCGCTTTCAAGGCCAAGCCATTTTGCCTTGGCGCCTGTACAGATGATCAGCGCATCACAGGTATAGACCTTGCCGGAATCCCCGGTAAGCCGGAACGGGCGGACATCAATATCGACATCGGTTATATGGTCATTGACGACGTTGGCGCCGACATTTTCAGTCTGTTTGAGCATTTGATCCATCATCCAGGGCCCCATCACGGGATCGGCATAGCCTGGATAGTTCTCGACCTCGGTCGTGATCATCAACTGACCACCCTGTTCGAGGCCTGCGATCAACATCGGATTGAGCATGGCACGGGCCGCGTAAATCGCTGCGGTATATCCCGCAGGACCAGAGCCGATGATAATTACAGGTGCGTGTTCTGGCTGCATGACAGGTTTCCTGGATTAGACTCATGGTCAGATAAACATTATTTCGGCTTGTCTCAAGGAGGGTAGCGATAAATGGCCTGTTTCGAGGCAATAGTCCCCGATTAATCGCAGATTGGCCGTCACGATGACTGGCGAGCCCAGACTACCGGTGCTAGAGAGTCGCTTCAGCCTGACCCTTGCGGTCAAGAAACAAAAAACCAGGAAGGCCGCAATGGCGAGCGCCAAGAAACAGGCGACAATTGTCTGCATCAAATGGGGGAACAAATTTCCTGCCTATTATGTAAATCGGCTCTATGCCGGGGCGAAACGCTTTCTGGACCGGCCATTGCGCTTCGTTTGCTATACCGAAGACCGGACGGATATCAGGCCTGAAGTCGAACTGTTTGATCTACCCAAAGTGCCGTTTGAAGACAGGATGGTGCAAGCCATGACCACCGGAAAGCGGCGTGGGGCGTGGCGCAAGGTGACGATCATGCAACCGGGTGAGGCGAAACTGTCCGGTCCGTGCCTGATCATGGATCTTGATGTTGTCGTAACCGGCCCGTTGGGGCCGCTATTTGATCATGCACCCGGCAAAATATGCATGGGGCGCGACTGGCTGGAGCGCAGACGCAGGCGGATCGGCGGACATGGTTCGGTCTGCCGTTTCGACCCGAAGCTGCATCGCTATCTCTATGATGATTTTGCCAATGACATCGAGACTTCGCTGGCCTGGAAGGGGGAGCAGAAATACACCTCGATGACAGCGCATAATCATGGTGATCTGGAGTATTTCCCCGATGGCTGGATATGCAGCTACAAGCGGCAGGCAATTCCGTATTTTCCGACAAATTTCTTCAAGGTACCGGTATTGCCCGATGATTGCCGCGTCATGTGCTTCCACGGTACGCCGAAAATGGAGGAAGCGCTGGTCGGCGATTGCCCAAAGCTGCGTTACCGCACAAAGCCCGCGCCCTGGCTGCGGGAATTGTGGCTGGATGACGGCGAAAAGGACTGGATGCCCTGACAACCGTGTCAGCGAATAGTCAGATAAGTCTGTCTCAACGCCTGAAAATGTTCGTCGGTCAGTAGTTAATCTGTCTGTTGATGATATCTGTAAACCGCCTCGGCAAAGGCTAGGTCTTCCTCGGTGTCGATGTCGGCGCAGCGCAGCCGGTCCATGCGGTAGGCGATGGTTCCGTCAGGAACCAGCCGCGGGTCTTCGAGAAATGGTTTGGTCCGCATCCAGTAGAACTGGCCGGCATCGTGGACCAGATCCGGTACATCCTGGCTTCGGGTGGTCTCATATTGCGGCCAGTTGAACGCGACCGTATCGCCAGGACCGGGCTTCAAGGCCCGCAGGGGCGGGTAATCGAACTCGGTGACGGAGAGTAGCGCATTGGCGCCGGCTTTGTCCATCAGGTCCAAGGCAGCTGAAACGTCTCCGGGCCGCAACATTGGGGTCGCCGGATAAATGCAGCAGGTGTACTCAATGTCTTGCGAGCCGGTGCGGATTATTGCATCGGCGACAACCGGCGCTGTTGGGGCGTGGTCATCGGCAAGTTCGGCGGTTCGCACGAAGGGTGTTTCAGCGCCGTGATCCCGGGAGATCGCCGCGATTTCCTCATTGTCGGTCGAAACGATAATTCGCGAAAAGCATTTACTGTCACGAGCCGTATTGATCGCGTGCGCAATCATTGGAATGCCGCCAAAAAGCCGGACGTTCTTGCCCTTAATGCGCTTTGAACCTCCGCGCGCGGGAATGATACAAATGGCTTCTTTTTGCGGTTGCATGGGATGTCAATCAGATCAGTATACGGTGCCGTAGTAGAAGATTATCAGTGCCGGAAATCACCTTTCATCCACAACAAAGCGCACGAATTCGAAGTGACACATGGTTGCAGCAAATTGGCAGGTCCTGTAGCTGTATAGAGGGAGATTATCCACCAGGCAAATTCTGTAAAACCGGGGTGCGTCGTTCTGCAAAAAGCAGCAAAAATTCTGGTGACCGGCGCCACCGGTCTTTTGGGGCATTCCCTGGTTCCGCAATTGCGGGCGTTCGGCCATGAGGTGGTTGCGCATGGTTTTTCCAATGCAACGCGCGCGGATTACCAGGTTGATCTATCTGATCTAGCGGCAACAGGCACAATGCTGGACGCCATTCAGCCGGATTTTGTGATCAATCTGGTCGGTTGCACGGATGTCGATCTGTGCGAGCAAGATCCACAATTGGCGTTCAAACTGAACGTACGGAGCGTGGAAGTCCTTGCCTATTGGATCGGCCGGCGCAGGGATTGTCATCTGATTCAGATTTCCACCGACCAGCTATATGATGGTGACGGCCCGCATGAGGAAGATGTGGTCGATATCGTCAACGTCTAT
>JBCCEP010000244.1:0-6622 GCA_039030215.1 Pseudomonadota bacterium | reverse complement strand
GATATCGGTCGCCATTCCACCAATAGGAAGGGCAGGAGGTCGAGCAACACGCGCAAAGAATGCATTCATAAAGCCCGTCAAGCTTGTCCCGGTCGCCACTGCTCTGCAGCCACTCCTTCTGAGGCTGTGGTGAGACAGTCTTCAGCCAGGGTTCAATCGAGCGATGCTGTGCGTAAAAATTGGTCAGATCCGGCACCAGATCCTTGATGACGGCCATATGTGGCAGCGGATAGACCTTCACAGCACCTGAAATCTCATCCATGCCCTTTGTACAGGCCAGCGTATTGGTGCCGTCAATATTCATCGCACATGAGCCGCAAATCCCCTCCCGGCAGGACCGCCGCAGGGTCAGGGTTGGGTCGACCTTGTCCTTGATCCACAACAGCGCATCAAGCACCATCGGACCACAATCATCCATATCGACAAAAAACGTATCCAGTCGCGGATTTTCGTCATCATCGGGCGACCAGCGGTAAATCCGGAATTCACGGACATCTGTTGCGCCATCAGGCTTCGGCCAGGTCTTGCCGGGCTTGATCTGCGAATTCTTCGGAAGTGCGAGTTCAACCATTCTATCGTCCCTTAATAGACCCGCGCTTTCGGCGCTATCTTGGCAAGATCAATCCCTTCGGCGAGCAGCTCCGTATGCACCGGGCGATAGCTCAGTTTAACCTTGCCCTTTGCATCCACCTTGGCAAGCGTATGTTCGCGCCAGTTCTTGTCGTCACGATCGGGAAAATCCTCCCTGGCATGGGCGCCGCGGCTTTCGTGGCGCGCTTCTGCACTATAGACGGTGGTGATCGCACAGATTGCCAGGTTTTGGAGTTCAAGCGTTTCCACCAGATCCGAGTTCCAGACCAGTGAACGGTCATGGACCTTGATGTCGCTGAGCCCTTTCCAGACTTCATCCATCCGCTTGCAACCGGCTTTCAGGGTTTCTTCCGTCCGAAAAACCGCAGCATCCTCCTGCATCGCCCTTTGCATCGTATCGCGCAGTTTCGCCGTCGATATTGAGCCATCCGCATAACGGGTCGCATCAAATCGCGCCATGATCTCGTCACTGACCTTCTCATCCGGCTCCGGAATGGAGGCTTCGCGATCGATGACTTCGCCCGCTTTAATTCCAGCTGCCCGGCCAAAGACAACCAGATCGATCAGGCTGTTAGATCCAAGCCGGTTTGCACCATGTACAGAGGCACAACCTGCTTCACCAACTGCCATCAGACCGGGTGACACGCGGTCGGGTTCCTTCGCGGTCGGATTTAGCACCTCGCCCCAGTAATTGGTCGGCACACCGCCCATATTGTAGTGAACCGTAGGCAGGACCGGGATCGGCTGCCGCGTAACCTCCACACCGGCAAAGATTTTCGCCGATTCCGAAATTCCCGGAAGCCGCTGCGCCAGTACTGCCGGATCAAGATGGTCGAGATGCAGGAAAATATGATCCTGACCCTGCCCGACCCCGCGACCCTCGCGAATTTCCAGCGTCATGCAGCGGGATACGACATCGCGCGAGGCAAGGTCCTTTGCCGACGGCGCATAACGTTCCATGAAACGCTCGCCCTCGGAATTGACCAGATAGCCGCCTTCACCGCGGGCGCCCTCAGTGATCAGAGTGCCGGCACCATAGATACCTGTCGGATGAAATTGCACGAATTCCATGTCCTGCAGCGGCAGGCCCACACGCGCGATCATGCCGTTCCCGTCACCGGTACAGGTATGTGCCGACGTTGCCGAGAAATAGGCCCGGCCATAACCGCCTGTGGCCAGAACCACCATTTTCGCATTGAACCGGTGAATATTTCCGTCATCCAGGTTCCAGGCGATCAGGCCGGTACAGACCCCATTCTTGTCCATCATCAGGTCAAGCGCGAAATATTCGATGTAAAATTCCGCATTGTGCCGCAGCGATTGACCATAAAGCGTGTGCAGGATCGCATGCCCGGTCCGGTCCGCAGCCGCACAGGTACGCTGCACCGGCGGTCCGTCACCATAATTCTGCATATGCCCGCCAAAAGGCCGCTGATAGATCTTGCCATCCTCGGTCCGGCTGAACGGAACGCCGTAATGCTCCAATTCGTAAACGGCTGCCGGCGCTTCCATCGCCAGATATTGCATCGCGTCAACGTCACCCAGCCAATCCGAGCCCTTGACGGTGTCATACATGTGCCATTGCCAGCAATCCTCGCCCATATTGGTCAGGGATGCCGCAATCCCGCCCTGTGCGGCGACCGTATGGCTGCGTGTCGGAAACACCTTGGTGACGCAGGCGGTCTTGAGGCCTTGTTCAGCCATGCCCAGCGTTGCCCTGAGACCCGACCCGCCGGCTCCGACCACCACCACATCATGATAGTGGTCAATAAACTCGTAAGCGCGACCGTTTACGCCGGGCGCCGATTTTGCGCCGCTCGCCTTTTTGGCCATACCATCAGCCTCCGAAACCAAGCTTGAGGATCGCGAAACCGGCAGATATGCCAATTGCGATAGTGAAAAACGTATTGCCCATCAAGAGCAGAATCTTGACGCCCTCGGCATGGATGTAATCCTCGATGATGGTCTGCATGCCCAGGCGCATGTGATACAGCATTGATGCCATCGTCAGGAGCAATCCGATGGCAACAAGAGGCGAAGACACGGTGTCGAGAACCGTCTGATGGCTCTTGCCGAAAAGTGAGACAACCAGCCAGACTAGAAACAAGGTTAAGGGAATGTTCGCAACCGCGGTAACGCGTTGCCGCCAGAAATGTTCAGTACCTTCTCTGGCCGATCCCAGTCCCAATACCTTGCCCAGGGGAGTGCGCATGCTCATCTTGCCTCTCCCCTCACACTGCTACCGCCAGGATCCAGATCAGTGCCGTCAGGCCGACTGATCCGATCAGGGTTGCCCATGCCAGTTTGGTGGACATTTCTTTGTCGAACAGATGCCCGGTATCCCAGATCAGATGCCTGATGCCTCCGAGCATGTGATGCATCAGCGCCCAGGTAAAACCGAACAGGACAATCATGCCCGGCCAACTCGACAGGATCGCATGACAGAATTCATAATAGGCAGGCCCACTGGCAGCAGCCACCAGCCACCATGCAACAAGCAATATCCCGAAATACATTGCCGCGCCTGTAACCCGGTGCAGAATTGACATGACCATTGTGGGAATCGGCTTGTAGATTTGCAAATGTGGTGAAAGGGGCCGCTTTGCGCGGATATCAGCTTCTGCCATGCGGGCCGGTCTCCTGCCGGAATAAAGAGATAATTCCGTTTATCCTTCAATCAGCAACAAATCGGGAATTGGCAGGTTAAAGGCCTGTTTTACGCCCATTTGTCGAAAAGTCTGTTCGCAGGTGCGAATAGAATTGTTCTAATGCCTATGCGACTACAGGTCAAAACCATTGGGTGGTTCAGCCCGAATAAAATCGATTAGGCATATCATTTGATAACAAATAGCCTGAAAATCCTTCGCAACTTGCCTCAATTTCAAGCCTATCGTGGGTGTAGCCAGCTTGGCAGAAAACTGTAGGCATCCTTGTTCATCGACTCGTCAAAGACTACATCTGCAGCAGCAAGTCGTTTTTTCAAGGAACCGTCATTGAATGCATCAAACGTTTCTGTCGCACCGCCAATATGTTCGCCACCAACATAGATTTGCGGGATCGTGGGTGAACCGGTCATTCCCTTCAGCACTGTTCTGATACCCAGCCCGAGATCATCCTTCTGGTAGGCTACCGAATCCAGATCGACGGAATGGTATTCGATCCCGGCTTCACCGAACATCTTGCGTACAGACCAGCAGAATTCGCACCATTCCAGCGCAAACATGACAACCGGCTTGTCACCGATCGTTTCCTGGACGAAAGCAGCAACTTTCGGGTCTGCTTCCTCTTTCTTCCCGGCCGCAGGTGCAGCGCCGCCCGATTGGACATCAAAGCGATAGCCGGGTGTCGATCGGGAAATATCCACTTCAGCCTCCGTCATTTCCGCTTCGATACCATCAAACAGCACAGTCGACATGTAACGCTCGCCTGTATCGGGGATCATCGCGAGTATGCGGGACCCTTCCGGCGCATTTTCCGCGACACTAAGGGCGGCAGCGAAAGTTGCACCACCGGAAATGCCACAAAATACTCCCTCTTTGGCCGCGAGGTCCTGACTCGCCTTTAACGCGTCAGATCCTGCAACAGGCTGGTAAGCGTCGATCAGTTTCGCCTCAAGAACGTCTTCGGCCAGTTTCGGGATGAAATCCGGCGACCAGCCCTGCATCAGATGCGGCCGGAACATGGGATGGCTTGATGCCGGACGCCCATCCGGCTTGCGATCCTGTGCAATTCCGCTGGACAGAATCGGAACATTGTCAGGCTCGGTCAAGATAATGCTGGTTTGCGGGCTCTTGGCCTTGAGAACCCGTGCGACACCCTTGAGCGTCCCGCCGGTACCAAATCCGGTAACCCAGTAGTCAAGACCGGTTTCACTGAAATCCGACAGAATTTCCTCAGCCGTTGTTCGCGAATGCATATCGGCATTGGCTTCATTCTCGAACTGGCGCGTGAGAAACCAGCCATGCTCGGCGGCAAGTTCCTCTGCCTTTGCCAGCATGCCCGAGCCCTTTTCCGCTGCAGGCGTCAACACGACCTTGGCGCCCAGAAATCTCAAGAGTTTCCGGCGTTCCACACTGAAATTTTCGGCCATGGTCACAACAAGTGGATAACCCTTTTGCGCACAAACCATGGCAAGGCCGATACCGGTATTGCCTGACGTTGCCTCGACGACGGTCTGTCCGGGCTTCAGTTCCCCACTTTCTTCCGCTGCCTCGATTACCGCCAAAGACAACCGATCCTTGACCGAACCGAGCGGATTGAACGCCTCGAGCTTTGCGTAGAGCTCGACATGACTGGGGCCAAGATTATTGATTCTAACAATTGGCGTATTGCCGACAGTATCAAGGATGGAAGACTTGATTCCGGACATATGAAAAACTCCGTCAGTTCTGGAATTTGGCTTTCGCCTCGTATCCTAGGGCATTTCTTTGGAGTTTAATGCAGCAGACCACTAATTGACCAGTCATTTGCCGGCCGCAACTTATCCGCAACTGGCCAATATCGACCGCATTTTCTGATGGCATGCTGCCTCTACCCTAACTACATGAACTTGGATATTGTCTGACCAACCGACGATTCAATGTCGGGCGCGGTCGCAAATAAGTCCCACCCAAGAGGAAACTGCACAAATGACAAACTTATCAGATCGCGCCAACGCTGCCGCCGATGAACTGCGCGTAATTTTCGAATTTTTCCAATCCTATCGCAAAGGCGTGGCCGACAAGGATGTCGTCGCGGATCTGACCTTTGGCAACCCCCATGAAATGCCGCTGCCGGAGCTTGTCGAGACCCTCAAAACCTATATTGAACCAAAACGCGTGGATTGGTTTGCCTACAAGACGAGCGAGGAAGAACCACGGGAAGCGGTGGCGGCAGCGCTTGGCGAGGAACTGAACCTTCCCTTCGCACCTGAAGATATCGCGATGACACAAGGCGCGTTTGGGGCAATTGCGCTCGCATTCACATTGCTGATGGATCCCGGCGATGAATGCATATTGCCGGTGCCGGGCTGGTTTTGCTACTCGACAATTTTGCGCGCGCAAAACACGGTTCCGGTCAGTGTCCCCTTGCTTGACGGTTCATTTAACCTCGATATCGACGCGATCGAACATGCAATAACGCCACGCACCCGGATTGTTGTGGTCAACTCCCCTCATAATCCGACCGGGGTAGTTTATTCCCGTGAACACCTGATCGATCTGGCAGCAATGCTGGAACGAAAATCTGCCGAGTTTGGCCGTCCGATCTTCATTCTTTCGGACGAACCCTATCGCCGCATCCGCTTTGACGGCGTGCCCTTCACCAGCCCGGCAGAAGTCTATCCCTATACGTTGATCGACTACAGTTACGGCAAGATCCTGCTTGCCCCCGGACTGCGGTTTGGTTATCTGGCGATTTGCCCCAACATGCCGAACGAAATCAGAACCGAGTTGTCACAGCTGGCGGTTTCCACACAGGTTGCCCAGGGGTGGGGTTTTCCTGATGCCCCGATGCAATATGCCGTTGCTGATCTCGAAAAGCTGTCGATCGACATCGACGCGCTGCAGGCAAAGCGAAACCGGATGCATGATGCGTTGACCCAATGGGGATACAACATGACCAAACCGGCCGGGACCTTCTACCTCTGGGGAAGGGCACCAGGGGGTGATGCGG
The DNA here is from genome assembly GCA_039030215.1 of Pseudomonadota bacterium. GTDB lineage: Bacteria > Pseudomonadota > Alphaproteobacteria > Rhizobiales > Rhizobiaceae > BOKV01. The sequence continues at coordinate 379 of JBCCEP010000244.1, read as the reverse complement.
TTTCCTTCACCGATGCTCTGGCCAAACGCGGAGTGTACGTCATGCCGGGCACACTCCTGGACCGGCCGGCCGATTTTCGGATTTGCCTGACGGCAAATGAAGGCATGATCGAAGCTTGCTTGCCGTTTTTCGAGGAATTTGCCGAGTAGAAATGCGCTAGCCCAATCACAGGTTAACTGACTGAATCTGTTTTATTTATCGAAATGCAGCACAAAACTCAGGCTGTCAGCTGGCTGCGCGACCGCCTCGAATACCCGCTTTCCGGTATCTGGCGTCCGCGGAGCATTCAACATCAATTTTGACCAGCCCCGCCCATCGGCCTGATCGGCAAGAACGTCGATCAAGGCCTTGGCAATGCCCTTTCCTCGATGATCATGAT
>JBCCEP010000243.1:0-6630 GCA_039030215.1 Pseudomonadota bacterium | reverse complement strand
CGCACTTTAATTGAGGTAGAATGTGGGTCATATGTTTAAGTCCTTGTATACCTCCCAACTGCCGCCATTGAAAAGTTATATAAAAAATTAGAAACGTGGTGCGGAAAGTGAGCCAGAAAGGCCCGGGAATTGACCAGGCGCAAGGGCGCGCTTGATATCGCTTCCCTGCCGGGGAAACTGGCAGATTGCCAGGAACGCGATCCCGCCAAGTCGGAAATTTTTCTGGTCGAAGGAGATTCAGCCGGTGGCTCGGCCAAGCAGGGCCGCGATCGCGCCTCCCAGGCCGTATTGCCGTTGCGTGGCAAGATACTCAACGTCGAACGGGCGCGCTTCGACAAGATGCTCGGAAGCCAGGAGATCGGCACGCTGATTACCGCGCTCGGCACAGGGATCGGCAAGGACGAGTTCAATATCGAAAAACTGCGCTATCACCGGATCATCATCATGACCGATGCCGACGTCGATGGCGCCCATATCCGGACCCTGCTTCTGACGTTTTTCTTTCGTCAGATGCCGGAATTGATCGAGCATGGCCACATCTATATCGCCCAACCGCCGCTCTACAAGGTCACACGCGGCAAGTCGACCCAATATCTCAAGGACGAGCGCGATCTGGAAAATTTCCTGATCGAAGGCGGGCTTGAAGACACTGCCCTGAAGCTTGCAGATGGCGAGGTGCGGACCGGGCAGGACTTGCGGGTTGTAATCGATTCCGCGCTTGCAGTACGTACGCTGATCAACAATCTGCATACGCGCTATGACAAGGATGTCGTCGAGCAGGCCGCGATCGCCGGCGCGCTCAATGCTGAATTGATGAGCGATGGTGACCGGGCACAGGCTGCCGCCGAATATGTTGCAAAGCGCCTGGACGTGATTGCCGAAGAGACCGAGCGCGGTTGGAAAGGTTCCCGCGCGGAGGATGGTGGTCTCGTATTTGAGCGCGTCGTGCGCGGCGTCAAGGAAGCGGCCCATGTCGACATGGCCCTGATCGGATCCGCCGATGCTCATCGGCTTGATCAATTCGCCGCCGATCTCCAGACCGTCTACGGCAAGCCGCCCGAATTTACCCGCAAGGATGTCAGCGAGACAATCTCAGGTCCCCGCGCCCTGCTGGCCTCGGTGTTCGACGCCGGCCGCAAGGGCATCGCCCTGCAGCGCTACAAGGGTCTTGGCGAGATGAATCCCGATCAGCTTTGGGAGACGACACTTGATCCGGAAATCCGGACCCTGCTTCAGGTCAAGGTCAATGACGCGACCGATGCCGACGATCTGTTTTCGCGCTTGATGGGAGAGGAAGTCGAGCCGAGAAAGATCTTCATTCAGGACAACGCCCTGAACGTGGCCAATCTGGATACGTGATCTCCTGCCCAATATTCCGGCTAGATCCGATGTAGAAAGCCGCTTTTGCCCGCATTCCTGGTTTGTGACCAACCTTTCAGTTTCGGTTACCAATTTGGAAACGATTGGCCGCTAGCATGTTGCGCATAACCAGGATGCTTGCAGGTTTGATATGCGTACAAACGGACAGACATTACGAAAAGCCGACTGTTCTGACATTCACGAGACGGCAGAAGCCGGATCGATCAATCCGACAGACAAGAAGCCTGAAGACTGGAGTGATCGACGCGCAGCGCCACGAGTTGAGGCAAGGGAACTGTCCGAAATCATAATGGACACCAGGGAAATTCCCGTAACCTGCCTGATACGCAATATCTCAAGAACCGGCGCATTGATCGAATCCGCTTCCGCAAATGTCAGTGACAGGTTCATCCTGACAAACCACGCGCGCAAGACCCGCGTTATCTGCCGGGTCGCGTGGCGCAAGGGTAAAATGATGGGCGTTCACTTCCTGACGCCGCCCCGTCCGATCAAGTAGGTAATATTGCCCGAAGTCACAGCCCGCGACGCTTGTAGAATAGCGATGGCGCATTCAGATATTTCCTGATGCCGGAACCAGGCTTAGCTTTTCCCCATTGTGCCTGAAGCGTCCGGCGATAAGCAGCCGACAGGAGAGTTGGCATGGAAACGGCTACCCGCTTTTCACCGTCGAACAAAAAAATTGATCCCAGCCGCAGGCGCCCGGTCAGGCCGGACGGTACGCCCGACGATAATGACCGGGTTGAGATCGGACCGACCCCGCTGGCATTCGAGAGCTGGAAAAAGGCAGGTCTGGAAGCGCCAAATCTTGCAGCCATGCGTCAATATAGGTTGAACCGGCTGGTCAAGGAAATTCGCGCGCGAGATTGCGCGGGCCTGTTGTGTTTTGACCCGCTCAATATTCGTTACGCTAGCGACACAACCAATATGCAGCTTTGGATCACTCACAATCCTGCGCGCGCGTGTTTTGTCTCTGCTGACGGCTATATGATCGTCTGGGACTACGTAAATTGTGACCATCTTTCGGCACATTTGCCGCTGGTCCGCGAAGTCCGGAGCGGTGCCGGTCTGTTTTACTTCAGCTGCGGCGATCGGGTAGCTGAGCACGCAGAGCGGCTTGCCGCAGAAATTGAATCAATCCTGATCGAGCATGGCGGCGGCAATCGCCGGCTGGCAGTCGACCGCATGGAACCGGAAGGGGTCCTTGCTCTTGAAAAACGGGGAATTGAGCTATTCCAGGGGCAGGAAGTCACGGAAGTGGCTCGCTCAATCAAGGGTCCGGACGATTTGAAGGCAATGCGGTGCGCCATCCATTCCTGTGAAATGGCAATGGTTGAAATGGAAGCGCAGTTACAGCCGGGAATGACGGAGAACGACCTCTGGGCGATCTTGCATGCGGAAAACATAAAACATGGTGGTGAGTGGATCGAAACCCGGCTATTGGCGTCCGGCCCGCGCACAAACCCATGGTTTCAGGAATGCGGTCCGAGGATCATGCAGGAAGGTGATATCGTCTCCTTCGATACTGACCTTGTCGGGGTTTATGGCATGTGCTGTGACATTTCACGAACCTGGTTGTGCGGTGATGTTGAACCGACAGCAGAACAGAAACGCATCTATCGCCATGCCCATGAAATGATCATCAACAATATTGAACTACTCAAGCCCGGCATGACGTTCAGGGAATTTACCCATAGTGCCGATCTTGCTCCAATGGAGTTCCGGCACAACCGCTATGGTGTTCTTGCCCATGGTGTTGGTCTTTGCGACGAGTGGCCAAGTATCTACTTCCCCGAGGACTGGCAAAGAAGCGGCTATGACGGCGTATTCAAACCGGGAATGATGGTTTGCATCGAGACTTACTGTGGCGCAGTTGGCGGACGCGAAGGTGTCAAGCTCGAGCAGCAGGTATTGGTCAGAGAAAATGACATCGAAGACTTGACCAACTACCCCTGGGAAGACCGTTTTTTGCAATAATTTCTTCTTTAACTGGCCGTTTTGCAGCCGCAATTCTGCCCTTGTTTTCAGTCACACACGCGAACACTGACGATTATAAAGTCATGTAGATTCACGGCTGGGTACGACTTCAGCCAATACGGGAAATGATTTCATGAAAAAATTGCTTGCCCTCGGGGCGGCGGCAACAATTCTGGCCGCCTGCCAAACCGCGACCGATCCGCTTACCGGACAGCCGCAGGTAAATAACACTGCCGGCGGTGCGACACTAGGCGCAGTGACGGGCGCACTGACCGGATTGTTGATTGCCAAGGACAAGAGCGGAAGCGACAAGCGTAAATCGGCGCTGATTGGCGCCGGCGTTGGCGCCTTGGTCGGCGGTGGGGTCGGCAACTACATGGATCGCCAGGAGGAGGAACTACGCGCCCAACTATTGTCAACCGGCGTGGGCGTCACGCGTGCAGGAGACCAGATCATCCTGAACATGCCGTCAAATGTCACCTTCTCGACGGATCAGGATCAGCTCAATCCCGCATTCTTTCCGGTTCTCGACTCGGTTGCGATTGTCCTGAACAAATATCCCAATACGCTATTGGATATTGACGGCCATACCGACAGTACCGGTTCCGCACAATATAATCAGGCATTGTCGGAGCGCCGTGCAATCAGCGTCGCGCGCTATCTGGATGGCCGGGCTGTGGATTCAAGGCGCCTGCTGGTTGTCGGATTTGGTGAGGCTCGCCCAATTGCCCCCAATGAGACAGAACAGGGCAAGGCGGCCAACCGGCGGGTCGAAGTCCGCATTAGCCCGATTACCTGATAGTCCTCCGATCTCGGCGGCATAATCATTAAAATTGTAATTATCCCGTTCAGCCAATGATAATCGCCTCAAGCTAATCTGATGCAAATCAATGGCTCGAGGCAGACCCATGGTGTTGCGGCATATCCCGTTGGTAAGAAAATTTCGTGATGATCGGCGCGGCAATTTTGCGACTATTTTTGCTGTTGCGATCCTTCCCGTGCTGGCAATTGCCGGCCTGGGGTTGGATTATGCACGCATATCGGCGGCAGAGGAAAGATTGCAGGCCAGTGTGGATGGCGCAATCCTGGCAGCAGCTTCGTCCGGCGGCACCGTCGCATCCATGCAGCACGCGGTAAATGACTTTATCGCCGCCAACCTTCCTGATCCGGACATCTCGGTCAAGACGGTTGTCGACACCTACAAGATGACTGTCGAGGCCAGCTATCTCCTGCCGACATCGGTTCTCGCAGCAACCGGAATACCTGAAGCCGAGATTGTCGCAAACGCCGAACTTACCAGCAAGACGCCACTCCGCAATTCTGGTGGCAAACTGAATGATCGGGTTTCGGCAAAGGAGATTCAGGCAGCTCGCAGAAAGTTTGAGCGCGCAATCGCGAAATTGCCTCGCAAGTACCGGGACAGAATGCTGGAGAAGTTTGACCGGATGGCAATATCAGCCAGCGCCGGAAAACCCTATTACCTGTCTGAGTAACTCCGGGACGCCATAAAGCCTGGTTCAGTCTACAAAGGCACGTTCGACCACGAAAGTGGCTGGCGCAGCGTTGGAGCCCTCGACAAGACCGGCCTTTTCGCAAAGCGCCTTGACGTCTTTCAGCATGTCCATGGAACCACAAATCATCGCCCGGTCATCTTCCGGTCCGAGTGGCGGAACGCCAAGCTCTTCAAATAGCGAACCGGTTTCGATCATGGTGGTGATCCGCTCTGTCCGCTCATAGGGTTCGCGGGTGGCTGATGGCACATAGGTCAGTTTGTCGGCAAACTCGCCGATAAGCGGATCATTGGCCAATTCTTCCATCAATTCGAGGCCATAGCCGAGTTCGGCAACTTCGCGGCAGGTATGCACAAGGATCAACTGCTCGAACTTGTCATAGGTCTCGGGATCTCGGATCACGCTGGCAAATGGCGCAATTCCGGTGCCGGTCGCAAACATGTAGAGCCGTTTGCCCGGTGCAAGCGCATCATTTACCAGGGTACCGGTCGGCTTCTTGCGCATCAGAACCGTGTCGCCAGGCTGGATTTTTTGCAGATGCTCGGTAAGCGGACCACCCGGAACCTTGATCGAGAAGAACTCGATTTCTTCGTCCCAGGAGGGACTTGCAATCGAGTAGGCCCGATAAATCGGCTTTTCTGCATTAGGAAGGCCGATCATGACAAACTCGCCTGAACGGAAACGAAAACTGGCTGGCCGGGTTATGCGGAACTTGAACAATCGGTCGGTATAGTGCTTCACCGAAACTACCTTTTCGGCAAAAACTCCGGCAGGCACGGGATATGACAGTTCAGCCTGTACATTCATATCGATGACACCCATTCTCGACTTCCTTCCACCATTACCGGCAAGCCTGTAATTTTGCCAGGTAATCGTGCCCTACGGCACTTAGCTTCAATCTCTGCTGACGGCAAGTCTTGTGGACGTAACCAATTCAACTGCCTGCACGCTATCATATGCGGTTTGAAAGTCGTTTTTTACAGCAATGGATTTTCACGCATTTGGCAAAAAGCGGAATGATTTGGATCAATTCGTTTGTTTGTAGAAAAGTTTACCGCGCTGATCGGGTTTTTTTCTGTTTTTGTATTTTTGTTTCGCCCTGTGCGCAAATGCACAGCGGTATTTGTGGTCCTCCCCTATCTTGGTTTCATCGGCAGGCAACAAGCCTCCCACAAATCAAACAGTCTTTATGAGAGAAAAGGACGCTTCAAATGACCAACACCCTTCGCAACACCTTTATCGCAGGCTTTGCCTCCCTCGCCATGATCGCAGCCGGTTCGGTTGCAGCCCCAAGCCAGGCCCATGCCGGTGGCAAGGTTGGCGCCGCACTCCTGGGTGGCTTCATTGCTGGTGGCCTGCTCGCAACCGCAGCCCGTCCGGTCTATGCAGCCCCTGCCTATGGCACGGTCTACACGCCGACCTGCTGGACCGTTCGCGAGTTTGCCGGCTACGACTATTACGGCAACGCTGTCTACAACAACGTCCAGAAGTGCCGCTGATAGCGGGATTGGACTTAACGAGATTGTCTGGGACCCATTAACGCCCCTATGGCTCCCCGGCAGGGCCGGACCCTTTTCGATACAACTGGCAAAAACGCCCCTTGCGCCGGATGAATTTAAAAAGGACGGCCCGACCTTCAAGTGCGCAGGACCCGAAAGGGCCCAACAGGGGGTTTCTTCTCAGGAAACCCCCAAAGCTTCAAAGGGATCAACATCCCTTTCTCTCCAGGAACCCCGGTCCTTAAATGGATCGGGGTTCTTGGCGT
>JBCCEP010000242.1:0-6649 GCA_039030215.1 Pseudomonadota bacterium | reverse complement strand
GACGAACACACGACGTTCACGATCGTTCAACACAGACAGTGCGTCAGCAAGCATCTCCCGGCGTGTTTCCAGTTCGTCCTGCTTGACCATGACCTGTTCAGCGTTTTCGTTTTCATCGACAAGCCAATCCTGCCACTCGCCGCTTTCGCCTTCGCTGGCCTTGATCGGAGCATTGAGTGAGGCGTCACCACCAAGACGGCGGTTCATCGAAATGACTTCGTCCTCGCTGACGCCGAGCTGGGTTGCAATCTGCTTGACCTGATCGGGGTTAAGATCGCCGTCATCGATCGCCTGGATCCGGTTCTTCGCCTTGCGGAGATTGAAAAACAGGCGCTTTTGATTGGCGGTCGTACCCATTTTCACCAGGCTCCATGAGCGAAGCACATATTCCTGGATCGATGCCTTGATCCACCACATTGCATAGGTGGCGAGACGGAAACCCTTTTCGGGATCGAATTTCTTGACTGCCTGCATCAGGCCAACATTGCCCTCGGAGATTACCTCCCCAATCGGCAGGCCGTAGCCACGGTAGCCCATGGCAATTTTAGCCACCAGACGCAGATGGCTCGTCACCAGCTTATGAGCGGCTTCGAGGTCATCATGTTCATGATAACTTTTGGCAAGCACATATTCTTCATCCGGCTCCAGCATCGGGAACCGTCTGATTTCTTCCATGTAACGATTAAGTCCGGATTCACCGGCAGAAATGCTAGGTAAATTCTGGGCCATTCAGCACCCTCCAATATGTAAACCGCAACCCCCTAACTGGCAGGCCGCACACCGGGTATGAGTATTCATCACCCATTGGCGAACATTATCATATAGGTATTTTTCCGCTAAATGCATGAAATTTACGTAATAAATTAATGCCAGATTGCTTTTTTCATTCAAATGCCTGCTTCAAGGCGGTTTTCAGCGCCTCCATATCGTCCGGCAAGGGTGCGTCAAACTTCAAAGTTTCATCTGTTGCGGGATGTTTAAATCCCAAACTTGCTGCATGTAAGGCCTGTCTTGGGAATTTTTCCACCTCTTTACGTGCAGATTCGGGCAGGATGTTAGTCTTGGTTGCAAAATGACGCCCATATTCCTGGTCTCCAATGAGCGGATTGCCGATATGCGCCAGATGCACCCTTATCTGATGGGTTCGGCCGGTCTCCAGGCGGCACTCAACCAGGCTTGAAACGGCCTGCCCTACCTTACTGGATCCATTTTGAGTGCCAAATTTATCAATCACGCGGTAGTGGGTGATCGCTTCGCGGGCATCCGGTGCTTCCGGCGATACGACGGCGCGTTTCAATCGATTATTGGGCGCGCGGCCCAAAGGCGCATCAATCTTGCCGCTTGGGCGCGGGGGTGATCCCCAGACAATGGATTGATAGGTTCTGGTCAGTGGTCCGGTCCGGCCATGATCGGCGAATTGCGCGGCGAGTCCTGCATGGGCCTGTTGGGTCTTTGCCACGACCATGACGCCGGAAGTGTTGCGGTCCAGGCGATGTACAATTCCAGGACGACGCACGCCGCCAATGCCCTGAAGGCTATCTCCGCAATGATGGATCAACCCATTTACGAGTGTTCCGCTCCAATGACCGGGTGCTGGATGAACAACCATTCCCGCCGGCTTGTTGATAACAATCAGATGCTGGTCTTCATGCAATATATTCAGCGGAATGTTCTCGGCTTTTGGTTCCGGGTCCTCGATTTCCGGCAATTCCAGCGAAACAATGTCGCCATCTGCCAGGCCTTGCCTTGGCTTCTCGCAAATATTGCCATTCAGCTTGACGTGACCGTCGATGATCATTGACTTGATTCTCGTACGGGACATGTGATCGGGCAATTGCCGCGCAAGCCAGGCATCAAGGCGCTCCGACCCGCCCAGGTCCGAAACTTCAATTTCGATCACCTGGTCTTCCCCTTGCCCGTCATCTCGAGTACTTAGCGCGTTCAAAATCCATTCCTGCCGTTTGGTGATCGGAAAACATATCCATGACTGTCCAGCAAAACGACGATGAAGAAGAAGCCCCTCTTGATCCGGCGATGGCCCGTGTCAGGAAAAAGATGATCAGGCTGCTGGTTATCTCCATGTCTATAATGATTATCGGGCTTTTGTCAGTCTTTGGCGCGATAATCTACAAAATCGGGTCCAACGGCAATGATGAAGAGCAGGTGACCGCGGGCGGGGCCCAGATAGAGCCCGGTGTCGATTCATCCCTTGAACTGCCTGCCGGAGCTACGATAAAGTCGATGTCACTGGATGGGCTCAACGTGCTTCTCCAGTTGGAGCTGCCGGATGGTACCCGGCAATTGTTGGTTTATGGCATCAATGACCAGCGCATTCTCGCGACAATCACCGTTGAATGAATCAACAACGGAAATTTCTGGTATTCGGTATGCGTCGATGAGGATGCTGCCGACGATATTTCTCATTTCGCAATTGTTTGTGGCCGGATTTGCTGCACAAAGCTTTGGCCAGATTTCAGACAGCCAGGCGCCAGATCAACGGGCTTTTGCCGAAGCACAAAAGGCCGCGGATCAATTGATTACCATGGTTTCGGCAAGAAACACTGTCGTGCCAAAGCTGTCCGACCCCCAGATTGCCTACTTGTTTTCCATTGCATTCAGTCCGCAACTTGCGATCAGAAGCGGTATCAATTTCGAGAATGTTATTGAAATATCCAGCCTCCAGGAAAAGTCAGGCAAACTTGTTCGTGCATATCTTCATTCAGGGATCGACGAAAGCGCGGTTTCCAGCGAGGACAAACAGGTTGTCAATGAGAGAGTTGGCAGAAATTTGCTCGATTTTCTCGATGAGATAGCGTTGGCATATGACTTCTCGCTGCTTGCCGGTGCCAATATTGCCGATTTCGTTGCAGGTGATCCGAATTTCCAATCGACCGAGGCTGAACGAAGCGCAATTGCGCAAGTTCAGTTACGTATCTTGAGTTCTGTCCTGGCGTGCTCCACCGATACGGCTATCGAGATTCCATGGCGCGAAGAAAGACTGGCGGTGATCAATGGTACCGCGCGCAACTTTGCCAGACTGTTTGACAAGAAGACTGCCCAAACCATTGCCGATGATGCGCTTCAACAGGCGTCCGAGGAAAATGACAAATCAATTTCCGACAGTCTCAAACGGTTTGCCTTGTTGATATTGCAGGATTCCAACCGATAGCGTTCAGTTTGTCGTCAGGATGAAGGGGTCTGAAAAACGTTCGTCTGCCATCATCTCTTCATCCGTCAATGAATTCAGGAATGCGATAAGCGCAGCCTTGTCTTGATCGTCCAGGTTCAAGCGGATCGGCGAACCGTCGGGATTGCGCAATTCGGCCGATAGATTTGGGTGCGGTTCGATCTTGCCAGAATAATGCTCGATGACTTCATCAAGCGAAGCAAACCGACCGTCATGCATATAAGGCGCTGTTTTTTCTATATTTTTTAAGGAAGCTGCACGAAACAGCCTGTTGTCGGCGGTTTCCCCCGTGATCTCTCCCAAGCCGTTGTCGATTTCCCTGTCCGAGGGCGGAAGGCCGTTGTTTCGTGGACGGAGCATGACGAAGGCATCGGTCTCATGGCACGATGAACAACCGACGCCACCCTGGCTTCGGTCGGCGAAGAACAGAAACTTGCCGCGATTTTCAGTCGGGTTGAACTCGGGGAATGGTTCCGTAGCTGAGGTATCCGGACCAGCGGAGGCTTTCGCCTTGTCATAGGGCGAGGATTGACTGATCAGGGTACGAACAAACTGTGCCAGGGCAGCAGCAATGCGTTGGTCGGTAACCTCGTTGTCACCAAAGGCCGCCTCAAACAATGGCGGATACCATGGCCGGGATGAAATTCTGGAAATGGCCTGTTTGGGCATCAGTCCCATCTCAATCGGGTCAGTAAGCGGGTCAAGGACCTGATCCTCGAGGGTCGGTGCGCGCTCGTCCCAGAAATAGCGCCCGCGCGGGTTAAATCTGGCATTGGCCAAAGGCATGGCGGCACGGCGCGTGATCTGCCCCGAAAATCCGATGGAAAAGCGGGTCTGATCATCAAATCCGATCGCAGCGGTATGGCATGAGGCGCAGGAGACAAGACCATTTTTTGACAATTGCCGGTCATGAAACAGAACCCTGCCCAAATGTGCGCCTTCATCAGTGACAGGATTTTCCGCTGGTGTGTTGTCGAGGAAATCCAGCGCCCGTATATGGTCTGGCATTTGCGGATTGGCGTAATTGTAATCTGGTGACAGACTTGCCGGCTCATCAAGTCTTACATGTTTCGTTTGGGCAAAACCAGGAAAGGCCACCAGCCAGGTGGCGGCAAACAGCATTACAAATGCAAGAAAACTCCGATCTGAACTCATAATCAGATCATATAGATTATCGAGTCAAAATTAGAACCTGCGCGATGCGGCCTTATCAAGTCAGCCTGTCTTGGCCTGACGCGAGGTTTCCTGCAGGGCGCGAATCCTGTCGGCCAGCGTCTTTTGGGCCGGTAACGCGTCGTCCTGTTCCTGCTTTGATGCTTTTGAGGCCCGTCTTCGTTTCGGCGGTTCGGTATCCAGAATGCTGTTGATTGCAGATTGGTTACCCTCAAGTGCTGCGGTCATAGCAGTTACCTGCGCTGCCAGATCGTTGATCCGCTCACGCAAAATGGCGTTTTCCCTGCGCTCGGTTTCCCAATCACTGTCATTCTTGCGTTCCTGATTGGATAATTCCTCGCGCAGACTGTCACGCTCCTCCGAAATTGCAGCAAGCTCGGATTCGAGCTGCTCCTTGTCCTTGTTCAGGGATTCCATGGCCTTTTCCACATTGTCATTGGATGCATCGTTCAACAATGCTTCCATTTGCAGCGCCGATTGCGCGAGCTTTGCCTCAAGCTCGACGATCTGCGCCTTTTCCTTGATCAGCTCATCATTGAGTTCCGTGATGGATTTCTGATCATCGTCCATGACCTCCCTGGATCTAGACAATTCACGCTCACGATTTTCGAGAGCCTGTTCATTCTCCGACAGCCGCTTCCGTAATTTTTCAAGATCGTTTTCCAGTCGCGTTGCCCGTTTTTGTTCCTTTTCAAAAGCGTTCTTGTTTTCCTTGGTTTCCTTGCGGATCTGATCTAGCTCAGATTTGAGCTCCTCCTCCCGCCTGGCTACGTCGCTTACCTGGTTGTTCAGATTGTCCATTTCGGTTTGCTTGACGACGAGTTCTATTCGTGAACTATCCGCTTCGGAGCGGGTTTCCGACATTTCCAGGCGCAATTCATCCAGTTCGCGCGCCTTGTTCTCAAGCTGGGACCTCGTTTCCTCGAGTTGTTCGCTTGTGGCGGAAAGGTTTTCTTCCCGCTCCTTGAGCTTGTCGCGGAGTTCAGCGCCACGAATTTCCAGTTCCTCGATGGTGCGAATACGGTCCTGGCTCTCATCAGCAAGTTGAGCGAGATCATCGCGCTTGCGGCTGATTTCGATAATTTGCCGGGCTGCCTTGTCGCGAAGCTCCTCGACGCTCATCTCCAGGCGACGGGTAGACATCGCAAATTCAGCGCGCAATTGATCCTTGTCGGCCTGAATTTCATTGAGGGTAAGGGGGACAGAGCTTTCCACCTGCCTACGGGTCAGTTCCACTGCGCGTCCCCACACTGCAGGAGAGATCATCAGGGCAAGCATTGTTGCGCTGAGGAAACCCAGGGCGAAATACAAAATACCTTCAAGCACGACGCGTTCCCATGCTACCTATCCGGAGAAGAGACGATCATGACATGATCGCGCCGCGCTTGCCATGGCAAGATTTGATTAACCTTAAAATTTTTTCTGCTGTTTTACACAATTGCATTAAGGCGGCAGGTTTCTGCCGCCTGTCCAGTCTAGTTTTTCATCAAAACGGATTGGTGCGCGGAATACGGGTCATTTTCAGATAGCCCACATTGACGCCGAGACGGGCTCCGATTCCGGTGCGGATCGGAACCAGGTGAACACCCTGCCTGGTTAGTGCGGTGACACCCAAGCCACCAACCGCATAGGCGGAACCTGAAACTCCGTAGAACCGATTGTAGATATAGTCGACGCTGGGCAGATTATAGACCAGCATCATGGTGCGATTGCCTTCCAGGCCATAGTCCCATCCAAGTGAGGGGCCTTGCCAGAATATTTTATGATCACCGGCATTCTTGGTGTACATGGTGCCTTCGCCATATCTCAGACCGCCGATAAAGGCGCCGCCGGCCTCTTCACCGAGAACATAACCATTGGGCATGCCATTTTCGGCAAATGCACTTTCGATTGCGGTTGCGAGCGCTCCGGAAGTTGCGCCGAAGAAGCCATGGCCGGCGTCAACGACTTCCTGCATGGAGTAATATTGGCTTGCCTGGGCATGTGCGCGATTGGTCAGTGCGCCCGTGAAAATCACGATCGCCAAGAGGATCAAGAGCTGAATGATGGCGCTATCGCCGGCATTTCGGGTGGGTCTTTGTGTTTTGGAATTCTCGGATACAAGAAACATGATGATAATCCCTAGTCACGGATTGGCGCAGCGAAGGCTGCGTTTGGCCGCATAATTTTCAATAAAAGCTATAATGCCGTGAAATTCTTTTACAGAAGGTTTACCAAACGCAGGTCATGGTCCGATATCGGAAATAAATCGAAAACTTGCTGCTGTGTGGGCCATAACCGCTCAATTAG
>JBCCEP010000241.1:0-6658 GCA_039030215.1 Pseudomonadota bacterium | reverse complement strand
TGCCGCGGAAATTGGCGCAGAAAGTCTTGCTTTCGATATCAACAATGATCTGGACGCGGCTTTGCAATCCGTCAGGCCCGACATTGTCATTCACACATCAGGTCCGTATCAAGGGCAAGACTATAACGTCGCGCGGGCCTGCATTGATTTTGGATGTCACTATATCGATCTTGCCGATGGCCGTGATTTCGTGAGCGGTATTGATGTGCTGGACCAGCAGGCGAAGGACAACGGCGTGCTTGTGGTCAGTGGCGCAAGTTCAGTACCCTGTCTGACATCGGCATTGCTGGATGCCTATTTGTCGAAGTTCGGAATGCTGGAGGAGGTGGACTACGGAATTACAACGGCGCAACGTACCGGCCGCGGATTGGCGACCACCGCTGCGATATTGGGTTACACCGGAAAGCCGTTTCAGACGCTGATTGACGGTGAAATGAGAACTGTATTTGGGTGGCAGAACATTCATTTCAGAAAATACCGGGAAGTCGGTTGGCGCCTTCTCGGTAATTGTGATGTGCCTGATCTCGGATTGTTTCCAAAGCGGTATCGGGATCTTCGCACGCTTCGTTTTTATGCCGGTCTGGAGCTCCCATTTGTTCATTTCACGCTTTGGCTATTATCCTGGCTAGTGCGGGCAGGCGTTATCAGGCGATTGGACAGGCATGCCGCTTTCATGCTCAAACTTTCCAATCTGTTTGACTTCCTGGGCAGCTCAACCAGCGCATTTCAAATGCACATGACAGGCGAAGACAATAAAGGTCATGTCAAGGAGATCACGTTCGAGATTATCGCGCGTTCGGGCGATGGGCCGAATATCCCGTGCATGCCGTCAATCTTGTTGGCAAGGAAACTGGCAGATGGAGAACTTCGACAAACTGGCGCCTTACCTTGCATGGGGCTTATCACCCTCGAGGATTATTTGTCGGCGTTGGAAAGCCTCGATATTGAGTGGAAGGAGTTCTAAGCGCTATCCCTCAAGCCGATTGCCTGACCTTGTTCAGTTCGGCCCATTTCCGCATATCGCTTTTGGACAGGGTGGCGCAGATTGTGTCGAGCAGCAATTGCGATCTGGCCGGCTTGGAAAGCTGGGCCTGAACACCAAGGGATGAGAAGGATTCGTCTTCTTTGGTCAGATCAACCGAACTGAGCATTATGATCGGTACGGATTTCAGTTCCGGATCATTCTTCATGATCCTGACGACTTCGCCGCCGGTCATGTCGGGCATGTGATAGTCGAGGATGAGGCAATCGATTTGCATGCGTTGTGCATGGGCGGCCTTGAGGAATTGCAGGCCCTCCGAACCGTTGTTTGCCGCCACACATTGGAACCGCCAATTGGATAATTGCTCAGTCAATATCTGCCGGTTTACGGGATTGTCGTCCACGACCAGAATTTTGGCTCCATGAAAATCCCGGTTTTCGAGCACCGGCGTGTCATGATGTTCGACTGACGGGCATTTGATTTCAAACCAGAAGGTCGAGCCTTCGTCGACCTTGCTGTCGACATCGATCCTGCCATTCATCATGGTGACAAGGGCTGCGGAAATGGACAGGCCCAGGCCGGTGCCGTCGTGCTTCCTGCTGGCCGAATTGTCGACCTGGGAAAATTTCTCGAACACGTTAGCCAGTTTTTCTTCCGGGATACCAACACCGGTATCGATGACCTGAAATTTCAATCCTGCATCCTTCGCAACGCTGCCGGTACCATCGGGCCTTGTGACATTGATATATACGTGTCCGGTTTCGGTGAACTTGACCGCATTGCCGACAAGGTTCGTCAGGATCTGTCGAATACGGCCTGCGTCGCCGTTATAGTGGGTCGGCAGCGAGGGAGAAATCCGGACGATCAGTTCGAGGTCCTTCTTGCTCGCTGCTGCCGAGACGAGTGTTGCTACATCCTCAACCGTTTCCGCCAGCTTGAAGGGCGCGGGATCAAGCTCCATCTTGCCGGCCTCGATTTTCGAGAAGTCGAGAATGTCATTGAGAATAGTCAGAAGGGCAGAACCGGATTTGATGATGATAT
Organism: Pseudomonadota bacterium; assembly: GCA_039030215.1. Classification (GTDB taxonomy): domain Bacteria; phylum Pseudomonadota; class Alphaproteobacteria; order Rhizobiales; family Rhizobiaceae; genus BOKV01. The sequence goes on along the minus strand of JBCCEP010000241.1, from coordinate 4,635 downwards.
CGGTAAATGTCTTCTGTTTGGCATCGAGTGGCGTGTTGTTGAGCAGTTCCGCCATGCCCATGACGCCGTTCATCGGGGTGCGAATCTCATGGCTCATATTGGCAAGGAATTCGGATTTTGCGCGGGCAGCGTCCTCGGCCTTGGTCTTCAATTCGTCAAGCTGCGTGATGGTGTTTGCGTGGTGATCGAGCACGGTGTTGAAGGCGACTGCAACTTCTGCATTTTCCTCGCCCTCATGGACATCCAGACGAAAATCCTGAAGCCGCAGATCGTCATTGCCGTCGCCCCGGAGGCCACGATTGATTGCGGCCCGTAGCTGATCTACGCCAAGGGTGACGCCGTGTTCGGAACTGTTCAGGCCGTCGATCTCATCTTCCTGCGCGACGCGGAAAGTGATGAAATAGGAGGCGAGCTTCAAAAGCGCCAATGACGAGCAGAATACAAAGACGAAATTGATTGCCGAACCCTGAAGCTGGATTTTGAACTGCTCCAGCCTGGAGCCTTCAACAAGGAATTGGGGGTCGCCGACTGCCGCAATCAGCAAGGTTCCGCCGACACCGGCAAAACCATGTACGGCGACGACGTCGAGCGGATCATCGAGTTTCAACCGGTTGGCGATGAACATCGAACCGAGCAGGGCGATCGTGCCGCCGGACAGGCCGATAATCACGGCACCGAACATGGTGACGACAGTGCAACCAGCCGTGATGGCAACCAGACCGCCCAGCAGGCCGTTTATTGTCGCAGGTGGGATGAAGTGGCCATCGTCACGAACATAACCGATTACCATGCCGGCGACCGCGCCAAAGGAAGCGGCCAGAATCGTGTTGGCGATGACCATCGGAAGGAGCGGTGCCTCCGGCTTGACAGCGCCAGCGTTGAATCCCAGCCAGCCGATAAACAGGATGATCGTGCCTGCCAGCGACAGGACGGCGGATGAACCATGAATGCTTCTGGCGGTACCATCTTTTCTGAACCGGCCGATCCGGGGACCAATCATGATTATGGCGGCAAGTGCGACCCAGGCGGCCGTGGTGTGTACGACTGTGGAACCTGCAAAATCGATGAAGCCGATATCGGCAAGATAGGCCGGGTTTGCGGGGATAAGCGAATTGCCCCAGACAAGATGGGCAAAGATCGGATAGATCAATCCGGCGATGATTGCGGTGACAAAGAGGTAGCCGGCAAAGGACATCCTTTCGGCAACAGCGCCCGAAACAATGGTGGCCGTGGTGGCACAAAAACCAAACTGGAAAATCAGCAGCACCAAAACGCTTGCATTGTTTGCAAGCGGCTCCACGCCCCCGAAACCAAAAAAGGGTGTCTGGCCAGACCCGAAGGCGAGTTGATATCCGAAGAGAAAGAAGACTGCTGAACAGACCACAAAGTCGGCTGCATTTTTTTGCGCCACATTAATGGTGTTCTTGGAGCGGACGGTGCCCGCTTCGAGCAGCAGAAAACCTGCCTGCATCATCAATACCAGTACGGTGCAGAACAGGATCCAGACGATGGAATCGGTTGCAAGTTCCGGCAGGAATTTCTCATCGATTATGCTTGCGCTGGAAAGATTGGGAAGACTGACATATGCGAGACAAACGAACGCTGTCAGAATGGTGCATAGCAATGCTATCCTACCCAAATGAGGTGTATTCCACTTTACAATCATGTCTAATCCCCAAGCCCGCCAACCGAGTTTCAAATGCTGCGGGATATCCAGATTTGCCCTGAAAGCAAAAGTGAACTCCAACGCGTCTTGGCGCCGGGATTGAGTGACAACAGTTCCCTGCCTTTGTCACCCAGATCCAGATACCATTCGCGCAAGCCGGATGTGAATCATTGGGAATTCGTTTGATGAAATATGCTTCATCGGCAGTTGCCGGACGCAAATACGCCAGGCAATTGCGAATTATTGAGGTGATTTGGTTAATTTAGGGTTTCAAAATATTTGCCAGGCCTTGTGATTGAATTTTCGTATCGGGAGAGGAGGGGTTTCAATGCCAACGGGATATCTGGTTTGTCGGATGAGACCTGCCATGGCGTATCACTTATTTTGCTCGAGCCAGCTGATGATCTCTTCCGTCATTGCAGCTGTCGTGATTGAGTTTCCGTTTTCATCCGGCAACAGATATTGCGCGGGGTTTTCGGAATAGGGGATTTCAACGAAGTGCTTTGGTCCTCCCCAATTCTCAAACACATTTTTCACCGCTTGAACCGATATGATCTTGTCGTCGGGCGAAACGACAAAGAGGGCCGGTGTCGAGATTTCAGAAACGTCAATTGTCGACACCGCCTTCATGACCGCACCTAACGGGAAGATCGCTTCAATGGGATAAGGCTCGCTCCAGACTGACGACATCTCGTCATTTGTCTGGGCGAACCTGGTTTCCCTGCCCATGAACAGGGGCAACAGGGTTTTGCCCCAAGGCATGTTGAGCAGACCGATTGAGGCGCCGCGAATGGCATAGCTCGGTGAAACCATGACCAGAGCGGCAATGTTACGGGAGAGATTTGGATCGCTCATGCCATAGGTTGCCAGTGCGGCACCGGACGATGTTGCCATCAGGACGACGCGTTCGCCCAATCGTTCGCCGATGGTAATTGCCTCGGACAGATCCCGCATCCAGTCGAGCATGGTGCTTTCGGCCATCGCCTCGGCATTGCGGCCGTGGCCTGTCAGTCGAGAAAAGAAGATGTTGGCGTCGAACCCGTTCGCAACATTGTCGGGAACAGGACGCAATTCCATCTTGTTACCGGAGAAACCGTGAATATAGACGATCGAAAGCTCGGTCTTTTCCTTGGCCTGGGGATCAGCCCAGATGATTTCCTTCTTCGCGACCGGATTGAGATTGCTGACCCGGGCTTCCGTCGTGGTTACATAGTTTTCTATGTCCGGACCAATCAGCAAAGCCTCAAACCTGACCGGGTTTGATATTTCCGGCCTGGGCCCAAAGACAAGCACCACGACTGACACGACTGACAAGGCCAGAAATATGAGGAGTACCTTTATCATTATATGTCCGTGTCGCCGTCGCCAGGTTTCGACGGTCAGGTGGGTAACAGGAATTCAATCCAGCATTGTTACATCTATATTTGCCCGGTTTACCACCATCCGCATGGCAAAACTTGACTGGATGCGCGAGACGCCCGGCAGCTTGGACAACCATTCCTTGTAGATGTGTTCGTAGTGCTCCATATCGCGCGCATTTACCCGGATCAGGTAGTCACTTTCTCCGGACATCAAAAAACAGGCGACAATGTAGGGGCAGGTGATGGTAGCCTTCTCGAACTTCTTGAGGTGCTCTTCCGACTGACCCGTCAGCGTGATGTGCACGAGCGCGGTGATCGTCTGCCCGAGCGCCTTGTTTGATATCACCGCCTGATAGCCTTCGATGATCTGTTTTTCTTCCAACTGGGCCAGACGACGCGAACACGCCGATGGTGATAGTCCAACCTTGTCGGCCAGTTCGACATTGGGCATTCGGGCGTCATTTTGCAGCGCCCGCAGAATCAACATATCGATTTTATCAAGCTGCATCTTGCAATTAATTTCTTTGTTTTGACGATTTGACGCAATTATTGTTGAAAAAACTCTGTTTTGCAATGTGAATTTGCAAGGACATTCGGAGAGATTTCACCTACATAAAGCGAAATTCATCCACCCTTACCATTCAGAACGGAGAACACCATGCGCGTCGGCTGCCCTAAAGAGATTAAAAACCATGAATACCGGGTCGGCCTGACTCCTGGTTCTGTTCGCGAATATGTGGCTCATGGACATTCCGTTATTGTCGAAACCGGCGCAGGGGCGGGTATTGATGCCGATGACGGTGTCTATCAGGCAGCAGGGGCGCAGATTGTTGGAACCGCGGAAGAGGTGTTCACCCAGTCCGACATGATCGTGAAGGTCAAGGAACCTCAGCCGTCCGAGTGGGCGCAGCTGCGCGAAGGCCAGATTCTGTACACCTATCTGCATCTGGCACCCGATCCACAACAGACCAAGGGTCTGATGGAATCGGGATGTACAGCCGTTGCCTATGAAACCGTTACCGATTCCCGTGGCGGTCTGCCGCTTCTGGCACCGATGAGTGAAGTCGCAGGACGTCTTGCCATTCAGGCCGGCGCGACAGCATTGCAGAAAGCCAATGGCGGCCGTGGCGTATTGCTTGGCGGCGTACCTGGTGTCCTGCCCGGAAAGGTGGTTGTAATCGGCGGCGGTGTTGTCGGCCTGAACGCGGCCAAGATGGCCGTTGGTCTTGGCGCCGATGTTGTCATCATTGACCGTTCGCTACCTCGGTTGCGCGAACTGGATGATATCTTCAATGGCCGGGTTCATACGCGGTACTCCACAGTTGAAACCATCGAAGAAGAATGCTTTGCGGCCAATGCCGTGATCGGTGCGGTTCTGATACCGGGTGCGGCAGCGCCGAAACTGGTCAGCCGGGACATGCTGTCAGGCATGAAAGCCGGTTCGGTACTGGTTGATGTCGCGATAGACCAGGGTGGCTGCTTCGAGACATCGCATGCGACCACCCATTCCGATCCGACCTACGAAATTGACGGCATTGTCCACTACTGTGTCGCCAACATGCCCGGTGCGGTTCCGATCACCTCAGCCAAGGCGTTGAACAATGCAAC
>JBCCEP010000240.1:0-6662 GCA_039030215.1 Pseudomonadota bacterium | reverse complement strand
GCAACCTGGTGTTCCACCCAGGCAGCTTGCACGGCGTGGAGCGCATCGGGGGTTCCAAGACCCTCGATCGTGGTGATTTCGCCATCGACATCACCGGCGGCCAATTGGCAGGACCGAACCGCCATGCCATCGACATGAACCGTACAGGCACCGCATTGTGCGATACCGCAGCCATATTTCGGACCGGTTATTCCCAGTTCATCGCGAAGCACCCAGAGGAGCGGCATTTCCTCCTCGACATCAACTTCATGCATATTCCCATTGACATTAAGTTTCATCAGCACACTCCTCGAGCATGTTCCTGTCTCGACCGCAATATGGTCCTAGAATAGAAATAGTTCACTTGCAGATCGTGACAATGCTATAACATATTGCGACATAGGCATAATTTTGGCGCTTGCTGGCTGGACGCCCGGCAGGTAACCGGCGATATGGATATCGAACGCTGAAAACAGGAAAGCATGAAGTGAGCGCCAGAACCCGTTACCCACTTGCCAAGAAGGCAGTCCAGCTTTGCTCGGTGCTGAAAATATCGCATGAGCGGGTTTTCCGCCGGGCCGGCCTGTCGCCGGATTTCGACAAGCATGAAAATGGCGGCGTGGATGCCCATCAATATTATGCGATCTGGGAGGCTGTCGTCGCCGAAGCCAAGCGGCCCGATCTGGCATTATTTCTGGGAGAAGTCTATGCGCGCGGACCGTTCATACCAGCGGTGTTTGCCTTTTCCTGCAGTCCCACAGTCGCAATCGGCCTGGAAAGGCTGGCGCTATTCAAACCCTTGCTTGGCCCGATCCGTCTCTTGATCGAGCGCACGGAGGAATCGATCTCCATCCGGTTTGTTTCATCCGATCCAACCGCCGAGATTCCTCACTCCATGGCGCCGTTTGAGATCGTTTATTTTCTTGAGTTGTCACGGAACTTCACAACCGAGCACATCGTCCCGCTCAAGGTCGAAATGCCCGGAAACCCAGAATGTCTGGCTGAACTGGAACGCCATGCCGGAATTACCTTCACCCCGGCTGATCATTGTCGTCTGGTCCTGTCAATGGAAGATGCCAATCTGCCGCTGATCTCGGAGAATGAAGATCTATGGGCGGATTTCGAGCAGAATCTGCGCAGGCAATTGGCAGAGCGCGATGAACAAACCAAGATGAGCATTCGGGTGAAGAACGTCTTGCTTGAGATGTTGCCAAGCGGCCTGTCTTCTTCGGAGATTGCTTGCCAAAGGCTGGGCGTCAGCAAGCGCAGCCTGCAGCGCGCATTGCAGACAGAGGGCGCATCCTTTCAAGGCATACTCGATGCAACGCGCTCGGAATTATCGCTGCACTACCTGACCAAGGAAGAATTGAGCGTGGAGGAAATATCCTATCTGCTTGCCTATCGGGATCCAAATTCCTTCTACCGCGCCTTCCATGGATGGACCGGCATGACTCCTGCCGAGGCACGCAGTCACCGTGCTCACTAAATCCGGGCGAACAGTCCTAGCCCAGCTCTAACGTTGTGCTGCCGAAAATGCGTCGAGTTTCAAGTTGTGGATGCGTACCGCGATACATGCGCGCTGTCTCGAATACCGGTTCCAGGCCATGGTCTTGTGCCATGGCGATTGCCTCCGTGTTTGATTCCGGAACATCGATAATTACCTGTGCACCGGGTTCCACCCGTGAGCAGCAGGCGTTAAACAGGCTTCTTGCGGCCTCCGGCGCCAATGCAAACAACGGGCCGATCTTGTAGCCTTGCTGGCATTTGCGGATGGTCGCATAGCCCGAAAAGGTTCCGTCCTGCATTGCCACGAAGGAATGTCTCCGGCTGTCATCGCCGGGATTTAGCCAGTGATGCAGAAAATCGTTTCTAGGCGCGGGAAAACAATTTCGGTCAAATTCGAGAACCGCATCCATATGCGTGCCGGCGACCGGGCTAATTTCGCAGTTACCGACTGACGTTACGTCTTGGTCCGGTATTCCGGCATATCTGATGGTCCGACCCGCAAACCCGAAACCGCTTTTCTTGTAGTTGTCCTGCTGCTCGACAACGCCGTCCAGTCCGATCGTGCACCCATCGAGATAGGACATTCCGGCGTTCCACGTTGCCATGCCGTATCCCTTGCCGCGATGGTCCGGGTGGACAATGTAAAATCCCAGAAAGCCGTAATTGTCATCATAGCGAACCACCGAGATCGAGGATATCGGTTCGTCATCCAGATACCCCATCAGAAAACCGTTTCTATCGGCTGCAAAAAACGGCGGCAGATCATCATGGCCCGGGTTCCAGCCTTCGGCATGCGCCCAGGAAACAGCGGTTTTGAAATCATCCAGGTTCGATTGTCTAACTTCAAAATCTTTCATTTGGCACGGATATCCAATGTGAGTCCTGTTTGCGGCGCAGTTATTTTGCTTGTGACATATCCGATATATTCATCAATTGTGCTGTCAGCAATGGGCCTGGAGTTGCGAAAAATTCCCTATTGATATCAAGCCGATTGACGAATTGGCCGTTGTCCATCACGATCACGGAAATTTCGGCATCAGGGTCAGGGACCGCAGGGCAATTGAGTACAGATACCAAACTCACGACGACCAATGTCTGTCTCGGCATCCTTACCGTTATCGCCTGCGGTTGGGTTTTGGTGATCGGCAGGGGTATCATCGTGCCGATCCTGTTCGGCGCTCTGATGGCGTTTCTGATGTATCAGCTTTCAGTTGTCATCGGTACAGTTCCGGTTATCGGGAAGCATCTGCCTAAATTCGCCCGGATGTTGCTGGCGACGATCGTTGCGGTGGTTGCGATCCTGATCCTGACAGCCATATTTACCCGGAATCTGGAACAGATCGCCCGTGTCGCACCCGGTTATTTCGATGCGTTCTCGGATTTGATAAACAGGATAGCCGCGTTCTTTCATTTCGAATTGAGTTTGACCTGGCAAAACATCCAGAGCACGCTGTTTGCCGATATCAAACTTGATGCAGCGATCCGGTTCGGTCTCGGATCGCTGTCTGTTTCCATTGCGCATGCATTCCTGATATTCATTTATGCAGCGTTTTTCCTGGCGGAACGCAGGCACCTTGATGCGAAGATTGCCTATGCGTTCAAGGATGAAAAGGCCAGAAAAACCATTCAGACCGTCTTGCGAAGGATTGCCGACAATGTGGGCACCTATATTGCGATCAAGACGCTGGTGAACGTAATCCTGGGCATTGTATGCTGGATGGTGCTGTGGTTGTTCGGCATCGAATATGCGATCTTCTGGGCTTTGATAACCGCGATATTCAACTACATTCCCTATGTCGGCTCGCTCTTTGCGGTCATGTTGCCGGTGTTTGTATCGATTGGACAGTATGAGACAATTGAATCCACGCTGGTCCTGCTGGCAAGCCTGATCTTGTTACAGAACTTTATCGGTTATTATGTGGAGCCGCGGATGCTGGGCAAGGGGCTGAATATGAGCCCGCTATTGATCATCATCTCGCTGGCGGTCTGGACCGGTATCTGGGGGATTGCAGGAGCCATTCTCTCGCTGCCATTGACGGCGGCGATAATAATCTTGCTTGAATCCATCCCGTCGCTGCGGCCCTTGGCGATCTTCATGAATGCCGGTCCAATTCCAGAATTCGAGGATGAAGAAGAGGCGCAAGTACGGTGATTTCTGCAGTCTGGAAATCAAGGCTATTTGACCGCTTTTCCATGACCGGATTGACGGTCGGGCTGATATTCTTCGCGTTGTCTTTGACCCCTTCCCTGATCCCACGCAACATCCTGATTCAAGGAGCGGTCAGTGGCGTTTCGCTTCTGATTGGCTATGGTCTTGGTGCCGGCTTCATCGTGCTATGGAAATTTCTCGAAATTCCACTGATTGAAGGCAGGTTTCGGGCGATAATTTCCACAGTCGCGATCACTTTGGCCGCCGCCTTCGCAGGCCTTTGGCTTTACCGCGCGTCAGAATGGCAAAACTCGGTTCGTGAATTGATGGAAATGGAACCGATCCAGACCGGCAGCCCGTTTGCCGTCAGCTTGATTGCGGTCTTGGTCTTCCTGATTTGTCTGGCAATTTCGCGAAGTTTCGACCTGACCAGGATGGCCGTGCAAAAAAGAATGTCGCGAATTGTTCCGGCAAGGGTATCGCTTGTCTTAGCGGTCACAATTGCATTGACCGTCTTCTGGCTTGTCGGCAATGGTCTGATATTCCGCTCAGCGCTTGACGGGCTGGACAATGTGTTCCGGGCGCTGGACGAGATCGTCGACGTGAAAATTCCCGATACCGATGCCGGGCGGCAGCAATCCAAACTCGATTGGGAGAAACTGGGCCATGCGGGCCGGAACTATCTGGCGCTTGGGCCTACGGCGGAGCAAATCGAAGCGGTGACGTCGCGGCCGGCGATGAAGCCAATCCGCGTCTATGTCGGCATGCGGTCTGCCGAGACGGCAGAGGAACGGGCGCAGATGGCGCTTGAGGAACTTATCCGGCAAGGAGGATTTGATCGTTCGGCTCTGGTGATTGCTACGCCGACCGGAACGGGATGGATGGATCCGGCGGCCTTCGACACGATGGAATATCTGCGCGGTGGAGATGTCGCCACGGTGGGCATGCAATATTCCTATCTTGCAAGCTGGCTGTCGCTGGTGGTGGAGCCGGACAACGGCCTGATCTCGGCGCGCGCCCTGTTTGATGCGGTTTATGGCTACTGGCGCGAGCTGCCGGCCGACCAGCGCCCAAAACTTTATCTGTTCGGTCTCAGCCTTGGCGCACATAATTCTTCGCGCTCGGCAAGCCTGTTGCAGATCATGTCGGATCCGATCGATGGCGCGGTGTGGGCGGGGCCACCCTTTGTCAACAGCATCTGGCATGCTGTGACCGATGCGCGCGAGGACGGCAGTCCGGCCTGGCTGCCGGTCGTTCATGACGGCGAGAACTTCCGATTCAGAAACCAATATTCGGACCCGCCTGCTGCTGACGATGACTGGGGGCCGATGCGGATCCAGTACCTGCAATATGCCAGCGATCCGATTGTCTTCTTCGAGACGACATCGTTTCTGCTTGAACCGGAGTGGATGCGGACGCCGCGCGGTCGCGATGTTTCGCCAGAATTTGCTTGGTATCCGGCGGTCACCGGCGTGCAATTGCTGATCGACATGATGATCGCGACGACCACGAAGATCGGCCATGGCCATGTCTACCATCCGGCGCATTATCTCGACAGCTGGATCGAGGTGATGGGGCAGAACGATCTGCCCAGCGAGACTGTTGACCGCATCAGCGAAACGGTGATGAAGAGTATCGAAGACCAGACAAAATGATCTGAACGGAGTTGGATATGGCGAAGGGATATTGGATCGTCCACGTTACGGTGAACGATCCTGAGAATTATCCGAAATACATTGCAGCTGATGCAAAGGCGTTTGAGAAATTCGATGCGAACATTTTGGTACGCGGCGGTAAATACGACCCTGTCGAAGGTCCGGCCCGCGAGCGGCATGTGGTTATCGAATTTGAGAGCTATGAGGTGGCGCTTGCCTGCTACAACTCACCGGAATATCAGGCGGCAGCAAAACTGCGCCAAGCCTATGCCGATTCCGAAGTGCTGATCGTCGAGGGGGTTTGACGGTGTATCTTAATTGAAGAGCGTGTTTGATCTTGTATCTCGAATGCTAAAGCTGCCTGTAGTCTCCGCCTAGACAAATAGCGAATAGCATCACCCGACATCTCGGAGACGTGCAAGCCAGACTGTGTGCAAACCGCAATCGGGATCTTCGACGACATTGTCGACCAGTTCGAAGCCATGTTGATCGAGCAGTGCCCGATATTCATCACCATCAAGACTGGCGTGATATAGAACCTCTCCCTCAAGCTCGCCCATTACCTCGCCAAATCTTGGACCGCTTGTGAACATGAGGGCGGCTCCGTTTGCGGCATGCTGCCGGAAAACAGGGAATATCAGACGCTGATCGTCCGGCGTCAGATGGAAGGTGCTGTTCCAGGCCAGAATTCCTTGAAACTTCCTACCCAGTTGCAGATTCCGTATGTCCGAGACACCCCACTCGGCTTTCGGAAATTGCGCTTCCGCGATTTTGATCATTTCCGGAGCGGAATCGATGCCTGTAATCGAGCAGCCATTCTCAGCCAAATAGCGGGCAATGGGATCTCCCGAACCACAGCCCAAGTCTAGTACTGACGGGGTATCCGGCAGCAGTTTCAGAAAATTATCGAGCCATTTTTTCTCCTGCAGGTTTTTCCCGCGAAGATTGGCCCATGCCCTCGCATGACGGCGATACAGGTCGATGATCTCATCAGCTTCCTTGCGCATTCTTCATTCATAACCGGAGAACGGGGAACTGAAAATGCACTGTATGACTGCATTGCGAGTTACTGTCTCACCCAAATAAAAAACCCGCCGCGTCTGAGTGCGGCGGGCCTATGCCAATTCCGAGGCACTGATCGTGGAGGGGGTGTGAAGTCGCCAGGAGCATCGCAAAGACTGCGCGAGCCCTTTGCGATGGTTGAAATGTGACTCAAAATTAAAGTTGGTTGGCCTTTTGGCATTGCTGAAACTTTTTTTCGAATATGCCTAGCAATTTTTATTTTTGATAGGCATATATATGCCAAGCAAAAATAGAAAGTGATAGGCATGACCGCACTCAGCAGTATCGCAATGAGCGCTTATACCGATCTG
>JBCCEP010000239.1:0-6707 GCA_039030215.1 Pseudomonadota bacterium | reverse complement strand
GGCGCCGAGTTTCACAAAAAACGTGCCGATAATCGATGTGAGAATACACGCGGCACATATGGCAAGCGGGTAGATCATGATGGAATCGAAAATCGGCGAACCAACAAAGAAAATGGCTGCCAAAACCATCGTCGCAACAACGGTAACCGCGTAGGTTTCGAACAAGTCCGCAGCCATGCCCGCACAGTCCCCGACATTGTCTCCAACATTGTCGGCAATTGTCGCGGGGTTGCGTGGATCATCCTCGGGGATGCCGGCTTCCACCTTACCAACGAGGTCACCACCAACATCTGCACCCTTGGTGAAGATACCACCACCCAAACGGGCAAAGATGGAAATCAAGGATGCGCCGAAGCCCAAGGATACGAGCGCGTCAATCACGACGCGATCACTTGGTGCGTAGCCCATCGGGCCGATCAGGACATAGTAGTAGACCGCGACGCCAAGCAATGCGAGGCCTGCGACCAGCATACCGGTAATCGCGCCTGACGTGAACGCGATTTCCAGACCGTCCGCCAGGCTCCTCGAAGCTGCCTGTGCGGTACGGACATTCGCACGTACAGAGACATGCATGCCGATGAAGCCTGTTGCACCGGAAAGAACCGCGCCTATGAGAAAGCCGATAGCGGCTGGCGCGCCCAGGAGCAAATAGGCCACAACAAATACCACCGCACCAACGATCGCAATCGCTGTGTATTGGCGTGAGAGATAGGCCGTCGCTCCTTCGCGGATAGCGCCGGCAATTTCTTGCATGCGTTCATTGCCGGCATCTGCTGCCAATACGGACCGAATAGCCCAAATGGCATAGATTACGGACAATAGCCCACAGGCGATTGCCACATATAGTGCACTCATAATTATTCATTCCCTTGCTGAATACGTTGCTTGATGAAAGCGCATTGTTCCCGCCGGGCCAATTTCGCTTTCAGCGCCTGTACTGAACAAAAACAGGCCGAACCGCCGCGCACACTATTCAGAATGCAAGCAAGGTCAAGGAATTGTTACTCGATAGCGGAATTCAATGCATTCAAATCGGTTTTTCCACCAATTTGAACGGTTATTGGACGATAAACTGCAAACAAAAAGGTCGTCAGTCCAACAAGGCTGCCCTGCGCCGCTCGGACAAATAAAGCCAATACAGGGAGCCAAGACAAAGTGCCACAACCGGGAAAACGATCAGGTTGATTGCGTCCCAGCCAAAAGCATTGAGCGTCTGACCCGAGAACAAGGACGCCAATGCCACCGAGCCGAACAACAGAAAGTCATTGGCGCCCTGGGCTTTGCTGCGTTCTTCGGGTTCATAGGTATCGGTCACCATTGCGGTTGCGCCGATAAATCCGAAGTTCCAACCGATACCGAGCAAGACCAGCGATATCCAGAAATTTGCGAGATTGATTCCCGCCAGTGCGACCAATGCACAGGCAATCAGGATGATCAATCCAATAGCAATGACACGTTCCTTGCCGAAGCGATCGATGAGATGGCCCGTGAAAAAACTCGGAACAAACATGGCCAGCACGTGCCATTGAATGCCGAGCGTCGACTCGGTTTGGCTAAATCCGCAACCAATCATGGCCAGGGGCGCAGCGGTCATCACAAAGGCCATCAGCGCGTAGGAACCGGAGCCGCACAATACCGACACGATGAACCGAGGCTGCTTGACAATTTGCATGAGCGGCCTGCCGGTTCCAGCTCTTTGACGCTCCTTGCGGCGCGGTGGCACAGATGGCTCGAGGAATGCAAGAATTGCCAGGCTGACAGCAAAAAGGGAGGTCGCGCTTAAATATGCGCCTGCAAAGGGAATTGGGTCCAGCAGGTCCGTTGTCCATATGACGAGTTGTGGTCCCATGATGGCGGCCGCTACACCGCTGGCGAGCACCCAGGAGATTGCCTTTGCACGGAACTCCGGCGTCCCGCGATCAGTCGCGGCAAAACGGTATTGCTGGTAAAACCCGCCTGCAACACCAGTCATCAGCAAGCCGCAGACAAAATACAAAAAGGAATGGATCACTACCGCCCAGGCGGCGATCACCATCCCGATTATGCCGATCACGGAACCTGCCATGAAGCCGTATTTGCGGCCGACCTGCTGCATGACGGTGGCGGCAACAACGGCGCCAAGTGCAATTCCGACATTAAATCCGGTCACCGGTGCGGTAGCAAAAGACTTGTCGGCTGCAAGCAGATAGCTGCCGGTCAGCCCGCCCAAGGCAATCGAAACCGGAGCGGCAGCCCCGGTAAACGCCGCACATGCAGAATAGAGCAAGGCGTTCTTGCGCGCGATGGCATTCTCTTCTGTTGCCGAAAGAGGCATTGCCTGGGACATTTTGCTCTCACGAATAGGCTATTCAAAAATGGCGCCAGGATTTCTTGTTCAAATCAATTTGGTGACCATCGTCGGTCTTGATTTGTACACTTCCCGGTCTGTCATTTGCAGTAGCCAGGTGCGACAGCTGAATATCAAGCCCTTTTGTGGAAGCCAGCATATCGTCGACCCGCTCTGCAGGCACGGTGAATATAAACTGATAATCATCTCCGCCGGTCAATGCTACCGAAATTTCCATGGAATCTTGAGGCAAATTGTCCAGTACAGTCGGTAGCGGAATTGATTCAAACGGAATATCAAACCCCAGACCGGACGCGGAGGCCAGTTTTTCAAGGTCGCCAACGAATCCATCGGATATGTCCATCGAAGCAGATGCGTAGTTCGAAATGGCCGATGCAAGCTTTACAGGCGGTTCCGGCACAAGATAGCGCGACAGAAAACTGTCGGCCGAAGCCTGATCTGGCAAACTGATTGTCCCCTGCCGGACCCTGAGACCGAGCGCGCCCAGCCCTATTTGACCCGAAACAAACAATTCATCCCCGACGCTCGCGCCCAATCGCGATGTGTAGCTACCCTTATCGACCAGGCCAAAAGCAGTGATAGAGACCACAGGCCCCTGCGTAACCTTGAATGTGTCGCCACCACAGATCGACAGGGAAAACTTGCTGCAATCCTCGGCGATGCCATCCACAAACTTGACCAGCCAATCCTCGGTGCAATCCGAATGCAGGCCCAGCGCCAGCGAAAACGTGACCGGAACGGCTCCCTTGGACGCCAGGTCCGAGAGGTTCACGCGGATCGCCTTCCTGGCGATGGTGTCGGGAGGATCGTCGGGAAAGAAATGCACTCCGGCAGCTATCGCATCCTGAGTGACCACCAGTTCCTTACCTTCTGGTACATCCAATAGAGCGGCATCATCGCGTAGAGAGAATGAGCCCTCTGCTGCCAGCGGGGCGAAGTATCGTTCTATGAGTTCAAATTCACCTGGAAGCGACATCAGGATTTCATTCATCTGGTGCGAGAGAACCGCCAGATTTTCTTGTGCCGGTATTGGTTTCGTCGGCACGAAGCTGCCGGGCAACCGTATCAAGCACGCCATTTACCATTCGCGGCTCATCATCGCCATAAAACGCATGGGCGACATCCACATACTCATTGATAATAACCCTGGCCGGCACGTCCTTTCGATTGGTCAGTTCAAATACACCAGCGCGTAAAATTGCCCTTAGCAAAGTATCTATGCGGGAAAGCGGCCAATGAGGCGTAAGCGCATCGTGAATTACGGGATCAATCTTCTTCTGTTCCTTGACCACTCCGGCAACAAGGCCTCTGAACCAGGCTACATCGGCGTCGACATATTTGTCGCCGTCGACTTCCTGGCCCAATCTCAAATTTTCGTATTCACCCACGACTTCGGAGGCTGACGCGAGCGTCAAATCCATCTGGTAAAGCGCTTGAACGGCAGCCAATCGCGCCGCGCCGCGCTTGTTGGCGGGTTTGGTATCTCGGGCTTTCGCCTTTGTATTTTGAGATGGCTCAGCCACTGAGTTTCCGCCTGATTTCGATCATTGCCAAAGCAGCACTGGCAGCGCCGCCACCCTTGTTTTTTTCGGTCACGCGGGCCCTTGCCCAGGCCTGTTCGGTATTTTCACAGGTTATGATGCCATTGCCCAATGGGATATTTTCGTCAATCGACAAATCCATCAATGCACGGGCAGAGTCGCCTGCAACAATGTCATAATGCGAGGTTTCCCCCCGAATCACACAGCCAAGAGCGACAAATCCATCATACTCGGTGCCGCCATCTTCGGCTGCATAGAGCGCCATCGAAATGGCGGCAGGAATCTCCAGACATCCTGGAACCGAGATCTTGTCGAAGGTCGCTCCGGAGCTTTCCAGCTCCGCTTCCGCCCCCGAGAACAATTCGTCGGATATGTCTTCGTAAAAGCGCGCTTCGACGATCAGCAGATGCGGTTTTGCAGCCATTCCTAATGCTCCTTACACAGAAGCGCGAAAAACCACGCCCGCGGCGCCATGGCAAGCGATTTGTTTTTGACCGATGGTCAACAAGCCCAGTTACTTTTCGAACTGCGCCAATCTGGCGGCATAGCGCGCCATGATATCAACCTCAAGATTGACCAAATCCCCAGGTTCTCGTTGGCCCCAAGTCGTTACCTCGAGACTGTGCCGGATCAGCAGGACGTCAAAGCGATTGCCGTCGACGCCGTTTACCGTCAGCGAGGTCCCATCCAGACATACCGATCCCTTGCCGGCGATAAACCGGGCTAATGCTTCCGGTGCTTCCAGAACGAAGCGGGTTGCGTCGCCTTCCGGTTCAATTGATACAATTCTGGCAGTACCATCGACATGGCCGGTAACCAGGTGGCCACCCAGTTCATCGCCGATTTTCAGGGAGCGTTCCAGATTTATCCGGTCGCCAGTCTTCAGCTTGCCAAGCGTGGTCAAGCGAAGTGCCTCCTCCCAGGCTTCGACCGAAAAGGTATGATCTGTCTTGTCCGTGACCGTGAGACAGGTGCCGGCATTTGAAACCGACGCACCGATTTCAAGGTCGTCGATGTTCCAGTTCGTTGCAATCTCAAAGCGGCGGCCCTGATTTATCTCCTCAACCGACTTTACGGTTCCAATATCGGTTACTATGCCAGTGAACATCAACTAATCCTGCTTCCTGAAGCGGCGTGCCAGGTCATCTCCCAATTTCAATTCACCGACCTGTTTGAACTCCTTGGGCGGATCTTCGAATTTTACAGGACTGGCGACTGCATCCTGATACTCCGACAGCAAAACCGGACTTTGATATAACACAATCTCGTCGACTAGTTTCTCATCAATAAAACTTGCTGCAACCGCAGCTCCGCCTTCAACCAGAATGTTCATAATTCCTCGTGCTCCCAGATCGTCCACCAGTTCCGGTAAGGCAATTTTACCATCAACCAATTCACCGACCATGAATTCACACCCCAGGCTACGGAGTTTTTCTCTACCATCCTCAGATTCGGGCGAGACGATGATCGTATTTACAGTCCTCGCGGTTTTTACGAGTTTACTTTCAGCACCAAGCTTAAATTCAGGATCAAGGACGATACGGATCGGCGAATGTTGTTCAAGTCCATCCAAACGGCATGTCAGTGAAGGATCATCAGCAAGAGCAGTACCGGAACCAATCAATATGGCCTGATTTCGTGCTCTGAGCATATGGGTGTGTGCCCATGCAATATCTCCGGAAATCGATACCTGACCTTCGCCCCTGACCCCGATAAACCCATCCTTGGATATTGCCAATTTCAGCGTTACCCATGGTTTCCTGAAGTTTTTGTGCTTCAGATAGGCTGCCAGGTCGGATGATGCAGATGATCCACAAATACCTGTATCGACTTCAACTCCGGCTTCACGCAACATCTTGTGACCGAGCTCGTTTACTCGCTCATCGGGATCAACCACGGCTGTTACGACGCGACGCACACCAGCATCAATCAGCGTCTGGGCACAAGGTGGGGTTCGGCCATGGTGGGCACAAGGTTCCAGGGTGACGTAAGCAGTAGCCCCTGAGGCCAGATTTCCGGCTTGTTCGAGCGCAATTGGTTCAGCATGGGGACGGCCACCAATGGCTGTGACAGCGGAACCGACAACGAAAGGCCCCTTCCCGTCATCACGAACCAGAAGGCAGGCGACAGACGGATTGGTGGCAGTCCAGCCCTGATGTTTGCGCGCGAGCCGGATGGCTGCTTCCATGAAGCGTGCATCAATGCTGATATCTGGGCCGGATTGTCCGGATTTCGACATTTATTTGTTCCCGACCTGACCGCGCTGAAGCGCGATTGGGATTAACCTTCGTCCTCGTCCATCTTGCCAAGGAAGCCCTCGAAATCCTTTGCTTCCTGGAAATCCTGGTAAACGGAAGCAAACCGCACATAGGCGACTTCATCAATATTTTTCAAGCCCTCCATGACCAAGCGGCCAATTTCGCTTGTCGGAATATCATCTTCGCCCTGGCTTTCAAGATTACGGACGATACCCGTCAACATGCGCTCGACCCGTTCGGGATCGACCTGTCGTTTTCTGAGTGCGGTGTGGATTGAACGGGCGAGCTTGTCCCGGTCAAAAGGTGCGCGTTTGCCAGTTTTCTTGACGACCGTCAATTCACGCAGCTGCACGCGCTCGAAGGTCGTGAACCTGCCTCCGCAGTCTGAACAAATCCGGCGGCGGCGAATGGAAGATCCGTCTTCGGTCGGGCGAGAATCCTTGACCTGGGTATCGGCACAACCGCAATACGGACAACGCAATTCCTGCTCCTACATGTATGAGTAGATCGGGAATCGCTCTGTAAGTTCGATTACCTTCTTCTCAACTGCGGCTTCTACGG
>JBCCEP010000238.1:0-6709 GCA_039030215.1 Pseudomonadota bacterium | reverse complement strand
CAGCACGCTAATTCGGACTACTACCCAGCAGGCAGACAGAACTTCACCAAGTTTACGATGGAGCAGCTTGGCCAGGTTACACTGGAGTATACCGAAGTATTTGTGCCCTTCCCGACGATAATCAGGTAACCGCCCGATCCATAATTCAGGCAGGTTTTCGCTTGTGGTTGGACCGATATCCTCAAGAACCCTGTTCGCAATTCCGATATCTGCGACCGAGACCTCTCCGCAATGACCCCTGCCCGGAAAACACAAATGGCCGGGCTTCTTGCGAAAAAACGTCACCGTTCGCATTGCACGAACGGCTACACCCATGACCGAACCGGTATCGCCATTGATGCCACTGGGCAGATCGACGGCGACAACCGGCACGCCGGAATCATTGATCTTGGAAATCAGAGTGGCAATTGCGCCTTTCACTTCCCGGTCAAGGCCGGCGCCCAGCAATGCATCGACAATCAGGCAATAATCATTCGGATCGACCTGATCAATTCCAACGGATCGGCGGCCCCACCGATGAAATGCAATTAATGCATCACCGCTAAGTCTTTCCTGGTTTCCCGCAAACGCCAATGTCACCTGGTAACCATGTGCAGCAAGCATTCGAGCGACAATTGAACCATCGCCGCCATTGTTCCCCTGTCCGCAAGCGACCAGCACCCTGAAACCGCCAACTTCTGAAAGCACTTGCTGAGCCACACGGAATACCGCTTCGCCGGCGTTTTCCATCAGCACGATACCGGGTTTATCACGCTCGATCGTCAAAGCGTCAGCGCGTCCCATTTCCTTGACACTCAACAGTTCATGCAATTTGCAGAACCTCCATTGCCGGAAGCCAACCACCGACCATGAATCCGTGATCGTCAGTCACTACGCCAGAACATCGGCGTCAGAATGACAAGCAGCGTCATGATTTCCAGCCGCCCAAGCAGCATGAGAATAATCATCAGCCATTTTGCAGTTTCCGGCACGGTCGCGAAATTGCCTGCCGGCCCGATCAGGGTTGTAATGCCCGGCCCGACATTGGTCAGACAGCTCAACGACCCTGCAAAGGCATCATCAAACTGCATCCCGGTCGCTGCCAGAAGAATGGTGAAGATAAAAAGGATCGCGATAAACGCGAAAAAGAAAACGGTAATCGACTGCAATGCCTCTGGCGCCAGCCGCCGGCCATTATAGTAAACCGGAAAGACACCGTTTGGATAAACCAGCTCGCGGATCGATGCCCGCAAGGTTTGAGCGAGTATGATCAACCGATAGATCTTGAAGCCCCCAGCCGTGGAACCGGCACATCCGCCGACGAAACTCGCCACCAGGAACACCGACACGGCCAGCGGTCCCCAGCTGACATAGTCAGTCGTTGCGTAACCGGTGGTCGTCACAATCGACACAACGTTGAATAACGAATGAAGGAAAGCATCTGAAGGGAGAAAGGCGCCGGTTTCACTTGCTGCAATGAAAGCTGGGACAAACAAGGCGAAAATGATGATCAGCAATCCTATTATCTGACTGTCAAAAGCCTTGCGAAAGTCATTATTGATGAGAAACAGGAAAAAGGCGGTAAAGGGCAACGCACCGACCAGCATGAAGATGATGGCCGTTACAAGAACTGCATCGCCAAACTGGGCAAAAGACGTGTCATGAGTCGAATATCCGCCGGTGGCGATTGTGGTCATGGCGTGATTTAACGCGTCAAACCATTCCATCCCCCCCGCGGCATAGGTGACCATGCAGGAAAGTGTCAGCATGACATAGATCGTAATCAGATAGCTTGCAAAGGTTTGAATCCGTGCAACCGGTTTATCCGCGCGCTCGGAGGATTCCATCCTGAAGAACTGCATACCGCCGACACGCAGAAACGGCAGGATCAAGAGGCCCATCGCAACAATACCAATACCGCCCAGCCATTGCATGGTGGATCGCCAAAGCAACAATCCCCGCGGCATATCCTCCAGGCCCGTCATTACAGTAGCACCAGTCGTCGTCAGTCCGGATACTGCCTCAAAGACTGCATCGGTAAAGCTGATTTCTGTGGTGCCCAGGAGAAACGGTATCGACGAGGCAAATGAGGTCGTCAGCCACAACACATTAATAAGGAGAAATCCCATTCGCGGAGAAAATGGGGCCATTTCACCACGATTGGCGATCAAAATTGCAGCAGATATGCTTCCGACCAGGAAAAACGTGACCATGAAACCTTGCCAGTCGTCATTGTCATCGATTAAATCCACAATCATCGGCGCGAGCATTGCCACCGCCAGATAGAGGCAGAACAAACCTGTCACATAGGCAATTGTCCTGAATTTTCCGGAAAACAAACGATATGCCTTTCAAGCCGCGCTGACGGGGCTGGATGGTGGATATTGCCTCATATCAATACCCTTGCTCAAGATTTCCGGAACGGGCGAACCCGTCCCTGGGGAACTTTCTGGGCCTTCTACCAAAATCAGGGATACGTTGTCTTGCGGAAAACGCCCATACCGCGTCTAGATATTACTTCAAATTCTTACTTAATTGTAACCATCATTTTAGCTGATTTTTAAGTCCATTGCGGTAGGTTGGCGTCAGAAGTGCTCGTTTTGTAGTGAGTTAGAGCGAATGCCAGATCAGGTTAGACCACGCGTAAAATATGTAATTGGCCCGGACGGAAGCCCGTTGACGGTCGCAGATCTACCGCCGACAACGACCCGGCGCTGGGTTATCCGGCGTAAGGCAGAAGTCGTGGCGGCAGTGCGAGGCGGATTGCTTTCGCTGGAAGAGGCCTGTGCACGTTACACCTTGACCGTCGAGGAATTCCTCTCCTGGCAATCTTCCATTGATGCCCATGGGCTTGCCGGATTGCGTACGACACGCATTCAGGAATACCGTCCCTAATCCAGTTTCCGATTAACAATCAGAACCGTGCCGGTAATACCTCCGGCGCGGATTATTGTTTTTCGTCGACATTACTGGCGTTTTTAATGCCCGCAGTTGCCGTGGCAGCAGCCACGGTGGACAACGCATAGAACCAGATACCGGGCTGTGACACGGCGGTCGCCAGACCGCTGGTTTTTGCCGCAAAAACCAATATTGCCACGAGCAAAACGTCCATCATCGACCATTTTGCCAGGACCGACGCCCAGGCCGGAAAATTGCCGGATCCATATGCCGCTTCATAGACCGTGAACAGCTTGATCACCGGAAAAACCAGGCTGAACAGCCCGACAAGCAGGCTGAGACCGATATCCCCGTTTTGCCACAGGCCAAAGACCAGTTCGACAAGCGAAGGCGTGTCGGAAAAAAAGAAAAACTTCTCCAACCGGATCAGTGGCAGGGAGATGCCAAGCCCGAAAGAAATCGACGCAATAAGCAGTAATGCCGGACGAAGTGCCCCCATCAAAAAAACAATCTCCAGATTAACGGCAGAAGAATGGCCGTCGCTACCGCATTTAAGCCCATAGCCAGGCCGGAAAACGCGCCTGCAACCTCATTTACCTGCAATGCCCGGGCCGTTCCAATACCGTGACTGGCCGTGCCGATGGCGACGCCACGCGCCTGCCAGTCTTTGACGCCGAGAAAATTCAGCAAAATTGGACCGAGCATCGCGCCGGTAATTCCGGTCAGAATGACCAGCGCCGCGGTCAGCGAGGGCAACCCGCCCAACTGCTCCGTTATTGCCATCGCCACTGGTGCTGTTGCCGATTTCGGGGCGAGCGCAATAACCGAAGCTTCCTGTGCGCCAAGCATCCAGGCGATTGCAACCGCCGAAATTGCTGCAGTAACTGAGCCCACCACGATGCTGGAAAGCAACGCCAATGCCGACCGGCGTACCTGGGAAAACTGGCGGTAAAGCGGAATTGCAAGCGCAACGGTTGCCGGACCTAATAGGAAATGCACGAATTGAGCACCTTCGAAATAGGTCTCATAAGATGTTCCGGTCACAACAAGGATCGCAACGATAACCAGAACCGCCACCAATACCGGATTTGCCAGTGGATTGTTGTTCGTTTTGCCGTAGATCCATGACGCTGCCTGATAAACCACCAGCGTCAGCGTCAAGTGCAGAAGCGGGCTGGCGGACAGATATACCCAAATGTCATCAAGATCACGCATCAGCTGTTTCCGTCATTTTCAGCAGTTTGCGCGTATTTTCCGGTCAACCGCTTCAATCCGATCATCACCAGCGCGGTGACAGCGATCGTGATCAACGTGGAGGCGACAAGAGAAATACTGATCGCCGGCCAGTCATTCTTCAGTAATTGATAATGCACCATCACACCGACGCCTGCCGGTACAAACAACAATGCAAGATTGGAAAGCAGAAAATCGCCGGTCCTGGCGAGCTGGTCGGACACGTTGCCAACGACTAGCAAAATACCAAAAAGCAGCAGCATGCCGATAACCGGACCAGGTAGCGGCAGGCCAGTACCAACAATCAGTAGCTCACCTGCTAACTGGCAGACCAAAATTAAAGTAAACCAATTGAGCATGCTGAATTCCTAAGTCTGGATGGAGCCTGTTGCACGTCAGATCGATTAGCCGAAAACACGCTCAAAGAACCAATAGGCACCGACAACCGATATCGCTGCTGAAGCCGGTATGGCAATACGGGACCTGTACCATTGATATTTTCCGAACGGCAGGTCGAGCGCAAGAAAAGCAACAAGAATTACCGATAGTTGGCCGATTTCAACGCCAATATTGAACCCGATGAGGCTGGTTGCAAATCTGGCAGGATCGAGACCGACTTCACCCAGGACTGCGGCAAAACCCAGCCCGTGCAGCAAACCAAAGCAGAAAACCACCAAAAGCCGCCATTTCGACAATCCCCGTCCGAATATGTTCTCGATCCCGATATAGACAATTGACGCGGCGATCAGCGGTTCCACGATACCGGCGGGCAGATTGACAATCTTCAGGGTTGCCAGAGCAAGCGTGACGGTATGCGCGACCGTGAAGGCCGTTATCTGGAGAACAAGCGGACGCAGTTTTGCAGAAAAGAAAAACAATCCCAATACAAACAGGATATGATCCAGACCGGCGGGAATGATATGCACAAACCCAATCTGTACATATCGCCAGAACGCGGCCAGGATGCTTTCTGTTGATCCGCCGCTCTTCAATATTGGCGAACTGCGCTGACCGGATACCAGATAGCCGGAATAACCACCCTCGCCTGCCTGTCGCACGATCAGCGCACCAAATTCATCCGCCCAGCCAATCGTAACGGCATCATTTTCGGCATTTAGCTGGCCGGAAAGTTTGATTGTTGAATCTCTGGGGAGTTCAAGATTGGGCTCCTCTGAAACCGACATCTCATCGAACGACAATCTGACTTTCTGCTCACCGTCACGAAGATCGATTTTTTCCTCGAAATCCGGCCATTGTTCGCGAAAAACTGCTTCGAGTTCGCCGGGCGTCAGTTCACGAAGCGCGTCATTGTCTGATGATTGCGGCGCATCATCCGTATTTGCAAACTGACTGAGATCCACGCCCGAAAGCAGCGGCTCAACTGCCAGTTTCAGCTCAAGCAGGACCTGGTCTTCGCTAATTTCCATATCGACAATCGCAGGCCGGATTTCATGAGCTTGCGCCTGCGTCACCGCGCAAAATGAGACCAGCCAGCACGTGAATGTGATGATCGCCGCAAACTTGATGGATTTACGGAAGGAAATTTGACCGATAAACCCGGATATCGTTGAAATTGCCTGGAATGCCTGCATGCACTTGGTTTCCCCGATTATCACCCTATTGGTCCTTGCAAAATCCATATCTCCCGCAATTGGCCATGAATTATGGATTTCACCCGATAACTATCAGCTCTCACTTGATAAGCCGCTGACCGCACATATCCGCATTGGCGAGAAATTTGAAGGGCCATCCTTCCCGTTTGTAGAAATGAACTTTGAACGCTTCGAGATTGCCGACGCGACAACCAGTTTCAAGGTTGCCGGCCGTTTGGGTGACGCGCCTGCCCTGAACCAGAAGGCGAAAAACGCAGGCCTCAACGTTATCCTCTATGAAACGACAGCAAATTCCGTGACCTATACCGATCTGGAAAAATTCAGGAATTTCGTTACGCACAAGGGATATCCGGAGATTATCGACGACCACATTGGAAGAGGTTTGCCGCAATCCGGGTTCAAAGAGCGGTATTTCCGATATGCAAAAAGCCTGATTGCAGTGGAAGACGGCGAAGGTACGGACCAAAAACTGGGTCTGGAAATCGAGATCGTCGCGCTCGAGAACCCTTACAAGGCCGATTTGTCAGCCGGTTTGCCAGTTCAGGTCTTCTATCAGGACAAACCGCATGCCAATGCCCAGGTCGAGATATTTGAAAGGGCAGGATCGTCTATTACGTCGGCTGAAGATGAACTTACCGGCAAAGTAGAGATCTCGATCCTTGAAACGGATTTAAATGGAAAGGTGAACATTCCTGTTCGGCAAGGCTATGAATATCTGGTTGATTCTGTCGTGATCAGACCTGTCGAGCCACCAACCAGTGCCACCGGCAATTCCAATCCCGCAGTCTGGGAATCGCTCTGGGCGTCAATGACGTTCGAGATTCCGGTAGCCGACTGATTTGCTCCGATCATAGGCAATAGCCGGCACGGCAGTGATTGAATTCAACCAATAAGGGCGCGGTTTTCGACCTGTGCGTCGACAACGGGATCATTGGCCGAACCGCCGCCGCGATTATCGAGCATCTGCGCTTTCTTCAACTCTTCTT
>JBCCEP010000237.1:0-6739 GCA_039030215.1 Pseudomonadota bacterium | reverse complement strand
GCACATTACTCGGTGAACCGTACTTCTTCTGTACAGCAATCGCCATGTCATATCGGCTTACATTTTCTGCGCCACCCATATTGTAAGCGGTACGTGACATTGCTGTCCCACGGTGTCGGATTCATAAAATTTTACAGATCTTTCCCGGTCGCTGATACGGATGCCAATATGATCAAAATTTGCAATATCGAGCATGTGTCGAATCCTTCAATTTGAATTTCCATCCGAATTTAGTCATCGACGGACAAGTCAACAATATCGCGGTTGGAATGATATTGTTTCCAAATTAACTATAATTGTTTCCGCCTATGTAAGGTGTCAGATCACCAAAGGAAATGCATTAAACTGTACGGTATGCAGAAACGCGAGAGTCTGTTATCCGGTGTGTATGACACCATCACGAGACATTACCCGATTGCTTGAAATCATGGCTGCCTTGCGGACGCCCGTTACGGGGTGCCCCTGGGACGTGGAACAGGATTTCAAATCAATTGCGCCCTACACGATCGAAGAAGCCTACGAGGTTGCTGATGCGATTGATCGTGAAGATATGCAGGATCTGAAGCTCGAACTGGGCGATCTGTTATTGCAGGTCGTCTATCACGCGCAGATGGCTGACGAAGAAAAAGAGTTCAACTTTGGCGACGTTGTCGAGGCGGTAACAAAGAAAATGATCCGCCGGCATCCGCATGTATTTGGCGATGAAAAAGCAAGATCTGCTGGAATGGCGAAGGGCACCTGGGAGCGGATCAAGGCGCAGGAGAAAATTGACCTGGCCGAAGAAAAGCGTCTGGCCGGCACTGCGGACCTAGATAAATCCGGACTGCTCGATGACGTACCGGGCGCCCTGCCCGGCTTGATGACTGCCGTTAAATTGCAGGCAAGGGCTGGAAGGGTTGGTTTCGACTGGAACGATCCCCACGCTGTGGTAGCGAAAATCCGTGAAGAGATTGCCGAGGTGGAAACGGAAATTGATCATGGCAATGAAGCACGGCATTTCGAGGAAATTGGAGATTTGCTGTTCGCCGTGGCCAACCTTGCCCGGCACCTGGATGTAGAACCTGAAAGCGCCCTGCGTGCTGCCAATCAAAAATTCAGAAGGCGCTTCGCCTACATCGAAGATAATATCGACAAGACAGGTGAGACATTGGAAAGCGCGGATCTTGATACGATGGAAGCCTTGTGGGTCGAGGCTAAGAATTCCCAGAAATCAGAAGAGGTGCCATAGGCAAGAATTGTGAAACAAGATTTCTTGCCATGTAGTCAGGCCGCAAACTTGGCGAATGCTTGCCGCCTGCCCCGCTTTACCCTGATCTTCATCAAAATGGTTCCGTCCTCATTATCCTGGCGGTTCAGAACCTGTGCATTTTCATAGACCCAGGACAGATCCTTCAAATCCTTGAGACCCAATCGGATGTCGAGAACCCTGTCCTCATCTCCGATTTTCCGGGCGATCACATCCAACAGTTCATCAGTCCCCTGCCCTGTAATCGCCGATACCATGACCGGCGCATTTTCTGCAGAACGTGTCGACTGAATCAATTTGGCCGCTTCGGCCGAAAGAAGATCCATCTTATTCCAGACTTCGACAATCCTGGACATGTTTTCATGGCCAATGCCTATCTGCTCGAGCACTGCATAGACGTCTTGCGATTGAACAGCATTTTCGGGGTCGGAAATATCCCGGACATGCAGGATTAAGTCGGCCTCGACCACTTCTTCAAGCGTCGCGCGGAATGCTGCTACCAACGTTGTCGGAAGATCGGATACGAACCCGACTGTGTCTGACAAAATGACATCTGACCCGTCAGGCAGTGATAGCTCCCGCAAGGTTGGATCCAATGTCGCAAACAACAGATCCTTTGCAAGGACGTTTGCATTCGTCAGTCGATTGAACAGCGTGGATTTACCGGCATTTGTATAGCCTACAAGGGCAACAATCGGAGTGGGAACGCGCTTCCTTTTCGATCTGTGCAGAAGACGGGTTCGCTTGACTTTTTCAAGCTCCTTCTCCAAGCGCAAGATTCTTCTTTGCAATTGCCGGCGGTCCGCCTCGATCTGTGTTTCGCCTGGTCCCCCGGTCTTGCCCAGTCCGCCGCGCTGCCTCTCCAGGTGTGTCCATTGACGGACCAATCTGCCCTTCTGGTAATTCAGTTGCGCAAGTTCGACCTGGAGCCGCCCCTCCTTTGTACGGGCACGGTCGCCAAAAATTTCCAGGATCAAACCGGTCCTGTCCAGCACTTTGCAATGCCACGCCTTCTCCAGATTGTGCTGCTGAACCGGACTTAGCGAATGGTCAACAATTGCCAGACCGACATTTTCGGCTTTCACAATACCCGCGATCTCTTCGGTCTTTCCTTTACCGAAGAGCGTTGATGCTCTCTTGCTTCTCAGCGATACCACACCATTTTCGACGACATCCAGATTGATGGCATGTGCAAGACCGATCGCCTCTTGTAACCTCGCCCCGGCAGACCTTGCGACAGAATTGCCGGACGCGTAGGCTACACCAGCATCCGAATTGCCGGCACCTGACCTTGCAGAACTGAAATCAGGAACGAGCACCATCGCACGTTCTGGCGCGCCCGCAGCTTCTGCATTCCATTGAAAACCGGTTTTTTTGTCAGGATCGTGTTCTGTCAACCAGAAGCCTCGCCGCCCCCAGAATCGCCCATGTTAACAGGTGCTGACGGCATGATTGTGGATATTGCGTGCTTGTAAACAAGCTGTGCAATACCGTCCCGTTTCAACAATACGCAAAAATTATCAAACCAGGTAACAACACCATTCAGCTTGACACCATTGACCAGGAATATTGTCAGGGGAATTTTTTGTTTCCGCACCTGATTTAGAAACGCATCCTGCAAATTTTGCGACTTCTCACCCATTTCTTTTTATTGTCTCCGCTACGTGCCGCAGCCCCCGAATTCAGCTGGGCGATTATTTCATTTTTTTGTCGTCTGATTATTGTGGTGATCTAAATTGCACAAACCTAGCGACCATTTTCTTGGGATTTTTTCAGTATTAAGAGAATCAAATTAAAACACAACTGTCAGTGTCATATATTTTCACCGATGACATATTCAAAAATGACTAGAAAAATTCAAGGCTTACCCGAAACATCTGTTCTACCTGCCTGACCCGTTCGTTGAGTGCTAGTATTACAATACGGTCTTTTTGTTTGATTATACAATCCCCCGTCGGCTGGATAACGGTATCGCCTTGGTAAATTGCGCCAATTCGCACCCCATTTGGCAATTCCAGTTCCCTTAACGGTATTCCGACAAGAGGTGAAGTATCAAGCGCCTCAGCTTCAATTATTTCTGCTGCACCGTTTTGCAGTGAATAAACGCCCCGAATCCGGCCACGACGCACATGTTGCAGAACCCTGGAGATCGTCACAGTGCGTGGATTGATGTAATCGTCAATACCAAGTGACTTCGTAAAACTGTGATATCCGGAATTGTTCAGCAGCGTCAGATTGCTTTGGCAACCCAATTTCTTTGCCAACACTGCCGAAAGAATATTTACCTGGTCATCATTGGTAATCGCCACCATCAAATCAGCGTTTCCGGCACCGGCCTCGACTAGCAATTGCTCATCCAGTGCGCTTCCGTGCAATACAACGGTGCGCTTTAATTGATCGGCCATTGCAATTGCAGATTCACGAGATTGCTCTATGACTTTCACTTTGGCATTTTGCATCCGTTCTTCGATGCTGTGGGCCAGATATACGCCGATGTTGCCCCCACCCCCAATAACTATGCGGGATGCCTGTGGTTTTTCCTTGCCGAAAATTGACAACGTCCGGCCAATCTGACTTGTCGCAGCGATAACGTAGGCCAAATCTCCGTTCAAAATTCGATCGCTGGAATGCGGTGCGATCATCTTGTTGTCGCGCCAAATGCCGGTAACCGTAGCCTCGAGGTCTGGGAATAGCTGCGATAGTTGTGACAATGGTGTATCGACAACAGGACATTCATCGTCACATTCGATCGCGACCATTGCGATCTTGTCGTCAGCAAACATGACAACATCATGCGCACCCGGCAGCGAGATGCGGCGCATGATCACCTCGCCTACCTCGACCTCCGGTGAAATAATCACATCGATCGGCATGTGGTCGCGAGAGAAGAGATTCTGCCAATGTGGTTGGCGATAGCTCTGCGCGCGTACCCGGGCGATCTTGGTTGGCACATTAAATAGCGAGTGCGCCACCTGGCATGCCACCATGTTGACTTCGTCATACAGGGTGACGGCAATTATCATGTCTGCCTGATCTGCCCCTGCCCGCATCAGAGTATCTGGATGTGCGCCGTGGCCCACATGGCCCCGAACGTCAAGCTTGTCCTGAATGTTTTGTACCAAGCTTGGCGAGCTATCAATGACTGATACGTCGTTGTTTTCAGCTGCCAATCGCTCGGCGATTCCGTAGCCGACCTGCCCTGCCCCGCAAATTACAATTTTCATTCAGAGCCCTTTCAGGCGATTTGCATTACGTGGACTGACTAATACGACTATACAGCTGGTTTTGCACCTTCGGATTTTTGTTTCTTTTCGAAAAGGCCAAGCATTTTCAGCTTCCGGTGAAGCGCGGAACGCTCCATACCAACGAATTCCGCGGTACGCGAGATATTTCCGTCAAAACGACCGACCTGGGCAGTCAGGTAATCCCGTTCAAAGGCTTCCCGGGCATCCTTCAGGGGAAGCGAAAGAATGTGTTCGCCGCCTTCGCCATCGACGCTGGGGAGCATTTCCCCGATCTCCGCAGGCAGCATGTCAGCTGTGATCACGCTTCCGTCCTCAACGCGAGAGAGGATTAGAAGCCGCTCGATATTATTTCGCAATTGCCGAATATTGCCTGGCCAGCTATGCGCTTGGATAACCGCCATTGCATCCTCGCTGATACTGCAGCCCTTGATGCCGGTTTGGCGGCCGATCTGTTCCACAAAAGCATTGATAAGGAGTGGAATGTCTTCCCGCCTTTCGGAGAGCGGCGGAACCCTGAGCGGCACGACCGCAAGTCGATGCAACAGATCTTCCCGAAACTCGCCGGTTTCGATTTTCTCTTCAAGGTTATGGGCAGTCGAGGATAAAATTCGGACGTCTACCTTTACCCGGTTCCCTCCGCCTACGCGCTCGAACTTCTGTTCGACAAGGACACGGAGGATTTTCCCTTGCGTATCCTTCGGCATGTCCGCCACTTCCTCGATATACAGTGTGCCGCCATGGGCCTCCTCCAGCGCACCCACCTTGCGGCCGGAACCATTGACAGCCTCCGTGCCGAACAATTCGATCTCCATGCGCTCAGGCGTGATCGTCGCTGCGTTGAGCGCCACGAATGGACCATCCTTGCGTGCAGACAATTTGTGGATCGTTCGGGCAACCAGTTCCTTGCCGACACCGGAAGATCCGATGATCATGATCCTGCTGTTTGTCGGCGCGATCCGATCCAGGGTTTGTCGTAACTGGTTCATCGCAACCGAGTTGCCAATCAGATCCGGCATGTCGGTGCTTTTTTCCTGGAGCTCCTGCACTTGCTTGCGAAGTTCGGAAGCCTCAAGTGCCCGCGCGGCAATCAACAACAGCCGGTCCGACTTGAATGGCTTTTCGATATAGTCATAGGCTCCGGACTTGATGGCGGACACCGCCGTCTCGATGTTGCCGTGTCCCGAGATCATCACCACCGGTAGTTCGGGATGCTGGGATTTGATTTCTGCCAGCAACTCCAACCCGTCAAGGCGTGAACCCTGAAGCCAGATATCCAGAAACACCAATCTGGGACGACGCTCGTTGATCGCCTCAAGGGCGCTGTCAGCGTCGCCTGCAGTTCTGGTTTCGTGGCCCTCATCCTCCAGGATACCCGCAACTAACTCCCGAATATCAATTTCATCGTCGACGACCAAAATGTCCGATGCCATTTAGATTAACTCCCGACCCCTTCGATTTCCGTTTTTGCCCCGGATTTCTCTTTAACCGCCACATCGCCCTTCTTGTCTGTGCCGGTTGTTTCTGTTGCTGCTGGAAGGTAAACCCGCACCATCGCGCCCTGACCGCCTTTCGCTACTTGTGGTGCATCTCTTAGTTCAATGCGCCCGCCATGGTCCTCGAAAATTTTTCGGACAATTGCAAGCCCAAGTCCGGTCCCCTTCTCCCGTGTAGTCATGTAGGGTTCCAGCAGCCGTTGTCTATTCTCGACCGGCAAGCCTTTACCATTATCGATGAAGTCGATCACAAATTGCCGGTCACGACGCTTTGCGCGGATCTTGATGTACCCTTTTTCATCGTCATTATACTCTTTAGCTTCAATGGCTTCTGCCGCATTCTTAATTAGATTTATAAAGGCCTGCGACATAAGTCGCTTGTCAAACGATCCTACGAGTGGTCTCGAGGGATAATCCTGAACGAATTCAATATCCGGCCAGGCAACTTTCTGCAGGAATATAGCTTCGTTCAAAGTCTCCAGAATATCGGTTTCTTCCATTGCCGGCTTTGGCATACGGGCAAAAGAGGAGAATTCGTCTACCATTCTGCCAATATCGCCGACCTGCCGGATAATTGTGTTTGTGCATTGCTCAAACACTTCCTGATCTTCGGTGATGAATTTGCCGAATCTGCGGCGGATTCGCTCGGCAGACAATTGAATTGGCGTCAGCGGGTTTTTTATTTCGTGGGCGATGCGTCGGGCGACGTCTGACCAGGCAGAACTACGCTGAGCCGAGACAAGGTCTGTGATGTC
>JBCCEP010000236.1:0-6751 GCA_039030215.1 Pseudomonadota bacterium | reverse complement strand
TGATTTCACCGTCCGGCTGCTCGATCAATCGGATCTTGTCGTGCTTTCCCAATGCTTCAATGAATGCAAGATCGGCCGGGTCGGTCGTGTTTATCCAGATATCATAGCGATCGATAATATCACTTGAAAGAATGTGTGGCACCAGCAAGCGCATATATCGCCGTCTGCCGGCAGGAGTCGAAGCGACAATGCGATGCTTCATCTTCTGCTACTTCCATTTCGGATGGTTTTTTGGAGATGTTGGTTTCGGCGCAATTGTTTACAGCAAATAGCTCCTGCTACAAATGTTCAAATTGCAAATTCGGTTGGGATCGGCAAGACGATCCAACAAAATACAGCATTTTCAGCTGGTTCATTCGTACTTTTTGCGCATCGGAGAAGTTTTTGTTTATGGTGCCCCCGGGATTGGTGTATCACAACCATAACCCAAGCTTCCCGGAGACAATCTATGAGAATGCGCCTAATTATCTGCCTTGCGGTAGTTTTATCTGTTCTGATGCCGTCACATGGTCTGGCAGATGTCATCAAGTCTGTTCTGGATCGCGGCACCCTGCGGGTTGGTGTTTCGCTGTTTGTGCCCTGGACGTTCAATGGCACCAATGACCAGCTTGACGGGTTCGACATTGCTGTTGCCAAACAGTTGGCCGAGGATATGGGGGTTCAAGCGGAGTTCAAGGTTTATTCACTCGACGCGATTCTGTCGGGACTGGAAAAGGAAGAGATCGATGTGATTGCCGCCGGGCTGGCAATCACGCCAGAGCGCGCGCTGAGGGTGAATTTCACGCAGCCTTACATGGAGTCCGGTATTTCGCTGGCAGCGAACAAGAAGGCGACCGAGCAGATCAAATCCTTCGAGGAGCTTGACGTCACCGCAAACAAGATTGGTGCCGTTCAGGATACCTTGGCAATGGATTTTTCCAAGCGGTTCTTCAAGAACGCCAAGATCGAGGTATTTTCGTCAGTTGACGAAGCGGAGAAGGCGGTAATATCCGGAGGTGTCACGGTTTATGTCGCCAGTGTACCAGCCGTCAACTTTTTGGCTCTGGAACACCCAGATGTCATCGATGCGCCGCTGAACAAGCCGCTGATCGCTTCAAAAGCCGGACTTGCCGTCAAGAAGGGTGAACAGGAGTGGTTGAATTTCCTCAATTCCTGGATCATCTCCCGAACTGCCAATAAGTGGCTCGATACCACTTACAAATACTGGTTCGAGACCATTGACTGGACCGGAGATGTAAAACGGTGAGATCGCAGACTATTCGGCTGGAAAACAGCGATAGTTCGCTATTTCTGTTTCCTTTGGTCATCATCACGGTCTGGTGCGTATTGAACGTCGTCAATGCGATTGCACAGACGAATGATTCCTCGCGCTATGACGATTCCTTCCGGCAGCAGACGGTAGAAGATACCGAATGGCGTCTGCCGCTGAGCGACGATTTCGGTTGGGATCCTGAACCTACCAGGGGTCAGGGCAGGCCCGGCATGTCGGCCGAATTCAACGACCCGATCCGAGACCACGCGATACAACCATTTGACAGACCTGTTAACAGAAGCACCGGGATGTCACTGCGGTTCCAGTTCTGATTCAGTGCACGCTAATTCTGCAATCTCTTCTTCCTGATCTTTAGCAAGGCTCTGGAAGATGTGTTCAACATCGCAGATGCCAGCTGTACCAAATCAAGCCTTGATAAAGAAAGAACCCGCAATGCTGTTACACCCCACACGATTCTGGAATTTCATGGCGCGTGGATATTCCCGCAAGCCGGTGGATAATCCAGAGGCTTATCAGCACAAGCTGGATGAGACGACGAAATACCTGACCAAAGACGATCGGGTATTGGAGTTCGGTTGTGGAACTGGGACAACGGCACTGATCCACGCGCCACGCGTCTCCCAAATCGACGCAATCGACTTTTCGTCAGAGATGATCGCAATCGCGCGGGAAAAGGCGGAAGCACAAGACATCAGAAATGTCCGTTTTGAGGTTTCCTCAATCGAAGACTGGCCAATACCAAATCCGGACGGTGATTATGACGTTGTTCTGGGCATGTCCATTCTGCATCTTGTTTCTGACCTTGATGAGACTTTGGCGAAGGTTCATCTAGCTTTGAAACCGGGCGGCTTGTTCTTCTCCTCGACGGTGTGCATTGGAAAGATGAACCCGGTAGTCCGGTTTGGTCTGTCGGCCCTTGGCGGGATTGGCATACTGCCAAAGATATTGCCGCTAACGCCGGATGCCCTTGAAAAACACATCACCGCACACGGCTTTGAGATAGAATCGGTCTGGCAGCCTGAGGAAAGCGCTGCCGTATTTATCGTGGCCCGGCGGTCGCGATAGTTTCAAGCCGCTGTGGTCTTTTGAATTTGCGATGGATCATTCCGGTTTGCGGATAATCTGACCTCCTCGGCAATCTGCAGGAGTTGTGCTGCCAGGGGGCTTGTTTTCCGCCAAATCATACCAATCGTGCGTGTTGGTCGCGGTTTTTCAAAGCGGGCAACTGACACGTCAGCCGATCGGGTTTCTATGGCAACGGACATTTCCGGTATCAGCGTGACGCCAATACCGGCAGCCACCATCTGCACCAGGGTCGATAGCGAACTTGCATCCAACACTTCACGTGGCAGTGCGGCCTGCATGTTGCAAAATGAGAGTGCTTGATCGCGAAAGCAGTGCCCCTCCTCCAGCAGTAACAACCGCATGTGCCGCAACATTTCCCGGTCCGGTACGGGTCGTCCTTCATCCTTACCCGGACGGATCAGAACGAATTCTTCCTCAAACAACGGAACTTCGGTGAGCGATGGTTGATATACAGGAAGCGCCAGAATTGCCGTATCCAGTCGACCGTCCGTCAACTCCTGAATGAGCGTTGTGGTCGTCGATTCCCGAATATGGACATCAAGGCCGTTGTGGCTCTGCGCCAAATTGGTGATGACTGCCGGCAATAGATAGGGTGCGATTGTCGGTATGACCCCAATACGCAACCTGCCAGCCAGACGATGTTGGGAAGACCTTGCGAAATCACCGAGCTCATCCACGGAACGGAGTATTTCACGAACACGGGAAGAAAAACCTTCACCAAAATTGGTCAGCCTGACCTGCCGTGATGCACGCTCAAACAGTGGGCTGCCCAGCGTGTCTTCCAGTTCCTTGATCTGCATGGACAGGGCTGGCTGTGAGATGGCACAGGCATCGGCTGCCCGGCCAAAATGGCCGTGCTGTGCCAGTGCCTCAAAATAGCGCAGCTGTTTGATCGTGAGATTCTTCATAAGGCCACCTTATCAGATTGATCAGAATTTTTAATTTAAATTAATTGACTCAGTTTGGTATTATTCTAATTAAAGGCAAGCACGGACACCGCTAGAAGCCGTCAGAAAACGCAAAATCCTCAAGCCGGGTCCGGGCTTTTTCAAGATAGCAATTCCAATTTTTATTGTGTTGATCGGAGAAAGATATGAACGTAGCCGCTGATGTAGGTAAATGCCCGGTGATGCATACGACTTTTGGAGCCAGATCCAACCGCGACTGGTGGCCAAACC
This sequence comes from Pseudomonadota bacterium, assembly GCA_039030215.1. Taxonomy (GTDB): domain Bacteria; phylum Pseudomonadota; class Alphaproteobacteria; order Rhizobiales; family Rhizobiaceae; genus BOKV01. Next base: position 3,214 of record JBCCEP010000236.1, on the reverse strand, counting down.
AGCTAAATCTGAGAATTCTCGCTCAAAATTCTGCCCTTTCCAATCCAATGTCGAAAGGTTTCGACTATGCCGTCGAATTCAGCAAGCTGGACATGTCGGCCCTTAAAAAGGATCTGACTGCGCTGATGACAGACTCGCAGACCTGGTGGCCGGCCGACTACGGACACTATGGTCCCCTTTTCATTCGGATGGCCTGGCACAGCGCAGGCACATACCGGACAGGAGACGGCCGTGGCGGCGGTTCATCAGGTACGCAGCGCTTTGCGCCTCTCAATAGCTGGCCGGACAATGTGAACCTCGACAAGGCACGCAGATTGTTGTGGCCGATCAAGCAGAAATACGGCAACCAGATCTCCTGGGCTGACCTCTTGATCCTGACTGGCAATGTTGCGCTGGAATCGATGGGCTTCAAGACATTCGGTTTCGGTGGCGGCCGTGAGGACATCTGGGAACCTGAAGAAGATATTTACTGGGGCGGCGAAGACACCTGGCTTGGCGACAAGCGCTACTCCGGTGATCGCGATCTGGAAAACCCGCTTGCGGCAGTCCAGATGGGCCTGATTTATGTCAATCCGGAAGGACCGAATGGCAACCCTGATCCGGCAGCAGCTGCTCACGATATTCGTGAGACGTTTGCCCGCATGGCGATGAATGACGAAGAGACCGTCGCCTTGATTGCGGGTGGACATACTTTCGGCAAGACCCATGGTGCCGGTGATCCGGAACTGGTTGGTGCCGAGCCGGAAGGCGCGCCAATCGAGGAACAGGGCCTTGGCTGGAACAACAAGTTTGGTACGGGCGTTGGATCCGATACAACGTCTAGCGGCCTTGAAGGTGCATGGACCCCTACCCCGGACAAATGGGACAATAGCTTCTTCGATACGCTGTTCGGCCATGAATGGGAGTTGACCAAGAGCCCGGCCGGTGCACACCAGTGGAAGCCAAAAGACTCCGCTTCAGCAGATGCGGTTCCCGACGCGCATGATCCGAAGAAACGTCATTCACCGATCATGCTGACGACCGACCTGGCACTGCGGGAAGACCCGGCCTACCTGGAGATCTCCAAGCGGTTCCACGAGAATCCGGATGGGTTCGCGGACGCGTTTGCAAGGGCATGGTTCAAGCTCACCCACCGCGATATGGGTCCAAGGGTCCGTTATCTGGGCAACGAGGTCCCAAGCGAAGACCTTATCTGGCAGGATCCAATTCCGGAAGTCACCCAAAAACTGATCGATGACAAGGACATTGCCGAATTGAAAGGCAAGATTCTCGGCTCTGATCTGTCCATTGGGCAATTGGTTTCAACTGCATGGGCATCTGCATCGACATTCCGCGGTACTGACAAGCGCGGTGGTGCTAATGGTGCACGTCTCCGCCTTGCCCCGCAAAAGGACTGGGACGTCAATCAGCCTGCCGAACTGGCCAAGGTGCTGAAGGTGCTCGAGGGCATTCAGGCAGATTTCAACGCGGCGCAATCCGATGGCAAACAGGTATCGTTGGCTGATCTGATTGTTCTGGGCGGCACCGCCGCCATCGAGAAAGCTGCGAAGGATGCCGGGCAGGATGTCGCCGTTGCATTCACAGCAGGCCGGGGCGATGCCCTTCAGGAGCAGACCGATGTCGAATCCTTCGGTGTTCTGGAGCCGGTGGCAGATGGTTTCCGCAATTATGAAAAAGCCAAATATGCTGTATCAGCAGAGGAAATGCTGGTCGACAAGGCACAATTGCTGGGTCTGACTGCGCCTGAAATGACTGTGCTGATTGGCGGCATGCGCGTCCTGGGTGCAAATCACGATCAGTCAAAGCATGGCGTCCTGACCGACCGGCCAGACACATTGACCAACGACTTCTTTGTCAACCTGCTCGATATGGCGACCGAGTGGAAACCAACCTCGGAATCCGAGGATGTGTTTGAAGGTCATGATCGCGAAAATGGCGAAACCAAATGGACCGGTACCCGTGTTGATCTTGTATTCGGGTCTAACTCGCAGCTTAGGGCAATCGCCGAGGTATATGCCAGCGAAGATGCGCATGGGAAGTTCGTTGAAGACTTCGCGCAGGCCTGGGCCAAGGTAATGAATGCTGATCTCTTCGGTCAAGCCTAGCCGACACTGATTGAAAGCAACAAAAAAGCACAGCGGAACCCAGGTTTCGCTGTGCTTTTCTTTTTCAAACCGGGCTGGTTTGCCGAATAGAAAATCACCCTTCCTTTTCGGCGATCGCATTGGACAGGGCCATGGCGCGATCATAGACGATCTGCTGCAGCTGCCGGTTATCCTCAATGTTGAAGTGATCAACATTTCCCTGACCCCGTAGGTCAATGTTTTGCAGATCACCCTCAAACCCGGCTCCTGGCCTGAGTATCTTGTCCTTGTTCTTGCTATTTAGGTAATAGTTGATGATCTCGTCCACGTTCTTGCCGACCTGGGTCGGTTCGACCGGATCATACATCACCACATAGGCGACCTCGATATTGTTCTTGCCCAATCGGGTTGCCATTTTGGGCGCCACGCCGGCACCAAGCGAATGACCGACAATGATCACCGGATAGTTGACGGCATTTGAATAATTGCGCTCAATCACATCCTGCGCAAGACCGGTCCACACGCGGTGATTTGCGACGCAATTTTGGATGCCAAGCTTTGTAAACTCCTTGGCCATGGTGTCCATGCCAAGCGAGAAAACATTGGCCAAACCACGGATCAGATAGACTTCACCGGGCCGCGTGGGCTTGAAGGTTGAACATTTTGCAAATGCCGGACCAGCTGCCATTACGGAAGACAATACGGCAGCAATTCCCGCCGCAAAAAGAAAACTGGTTTTGGATTTCACCTGTCGATCTCCTCGAACATTTTTTTTGTTATTCGTCGCCTCAAACAGAAGTTGTAGTACTCGTTTTATTGTCCTCAATAGTCGGTCACCACGTCCCAACTGTCATCGGGATTGAAAGTGGTGATGTATTTGACGATTGTTTCGGTCTCCGGCCCCAGATCGGCTTCGTAGACCGTGCCGTGATGGCTGACCATGAATGTCTTTGCACCCGTCTCGCCGTATTTGACCGGCCAGGCAATCAGGGCAAATCCCGCAATCATGTTGTCATTGATGACATAGTCATAGGATCCACCGGCAATCTCGTTGCCTTGACCTGAAACGATGCGGTAGTGGTAACCGAAATATCCGTCACCCCTGCGGGCCCTTTCAACGGCTTCCTTCC
>JBCCEP010000235.1:0-6758 GCA_039030215.1 Pseudomonadota bacterium | reverse complement strand
TGCCGCTGATGACGGCACAATGGCAAGCACGATCTTTGCTGCCTTTTGCCAAAGCGGCAACTCCTTCTGCACTTTCCACGACGGCATCTGCCCCCTCATAGACAGCTGTGGCAACATCGGATACTTCCGCACGGGTCGGAACCGGTGCCGCAATCATAGATTCCAGCATTTGTGTGGCGACGACGACCGGCTTGCCGGCGCGGCGGCATTTGCGGGTAATCTGCTTTTGGATGCCCGGCACTGCTTCCAGCGGCATTTCGACACCCAGATCGCCGCGTGCCACCATCACGGCATCGGACAGGTCAATGATGTCATCAAGGCGTTCGATGGCCTGGGGCTTTTCGATTTTCGCCAATACGCCAACACGGCCTCGGGCAATTTTGCGAACTTCGGCCATGTCGTCCGGTCTTTGCACAAATGAAAGCGCAACCCAGTCGACTTCTGATTGTAACGCTTTTTCGAGGTCCCCGCGATCCTTGTCGGTCATTGCACCCTGATCGATTTCGGTATCCGGCAGGCTCACACCCTTTCTGTCAGAAAGCTTGGTGCCAGCAGTGACTTCGGCTGTGACAGCATTTGGAGAGCATTCAAGCGCCTTCAATTGAACACGACCATCATCAATCAGAATCCGATCCCCGGGCTCAATGGCACGGAGGATTTCCGGATGCGGTAGATGAATACGGGATTCATCCCCGGGGGCGTCGTTGTCATCCAGCGTTATCTCGTGTCCGATTTCAACAGCTATCTTTCCCTTCTTGAATGTACCAAGGCGATGTTTTGGTCCCTGCAGATCAGCCAGTATTCCAATAGGCCGGCTATGTTCGGTCTCGATTTCGCGAATGATCTTGACCAGTTTGGCCAGGGTATCATGATCAGTATGGCTCATGTTGATCCGGAAGACATCGGCTCCGGCTTCAAACAGGTTGGCGATTTTCTCCTTGGTGTTCGAAGCAGGCCCCAAGGTGGCCAAGATTTTAACCCTGCGATTACGACGCATTAATTTAACTTTCCATGTTTGCTTGCTTAAAAATTTCTAACGGGATGAACTTCCGGTCTGACCCTGTTCGGTGAGTCGGACCATCCAACTTTCTTTCTTGCTTGTATCAATTTCGAAAAAACCGGTTTTTTGAAAACCGCGTGCAAAGCATTCCTCGACACCATTGATCCTGAATTCACGATCAGCAGTGCACATAAATATTTCTCCACGCCATTGGCCCCCCTTGTCAGCGTCTTCGGCATAAAGGTAATAGAATCGGCTATCGAGATCACCTTCGATTAATGAAGTGCAGGTTTCGCCCGGTATTTGCCACCAACCCTCAGTTACCCATTTCCCACTTTCGCGGTAGCCGAGAGCGACGCCGACCAAGCTTGTTGTATCGTTGCACAATCGAAAATCAGCTCTGGCCGAAGATGGTTGGAAAACCAGAAAACAAATTAGCGACGCGCAGGCAATCAAGATTGCCGATCGGAAACTTTTTACAGTCTTGCTAACGCTTGCTGTCATGAGCTCATTGTGCATTTGAATCAATGACGTGGCCGAACTGCCGTTTCAAAGGCTGGTCGCTTTTTGGCCCAGCGTTGAACGCAAGTCAACGTCGGGAGGCCGCTCAATGCAATGAATTACGATCCTGTGATTTGTGTGGCACCATTATTGTGACAATAAGAAACACAATCAAGAAAATCACATTATCGATCTGGTCAATTTAGGGCAGGGGTTATCGCTGCCAAAAAAGATGGTCGTAAATGGCATTGATCCGCTGAAACCAATGTGACAAGAGCAGGTAACCCAACAGTCGAGATTTTACCACGCATGAATACGCCGCAGCTTACTGGCCAGAATTTTGCTCCCGTCGAGATGATCGACGGGGATTATTCCAAGGGGCTTGTCCTGGTTTGCGATCATGCGAGAAATTCGCTACCGCAAGAATATGGGCAGTTGGGTTTGGAGGCCGAGCAATTCGAACGTCATATCGCCTATGACATTGGTGCCCGCAGCCTGACGACCGGCTTGGCAAAGAGCCTTGGTGTTCCTGCCGTTATGTCAACATTCTCGCGTCTTCTTATCGATCCAAATCGTGGCGAGGATGATCCGACTGTCATCATGGGCCTGTCGGACGGAGCAATAGTCCCGGGCAACTATCCCATTACCCAGACCGAGCGGAACAAAAGGCTGGATTTGTATTATCGGCCCTATCATCGGGCGATCGATGCGGCAATCAGCCAGGGCGCCAGCGCCGGTGTTATTCCGGCAATCTTCTCAATTCACAGTTTTACCCAGATGTGGCGCGGCGTATTCCGGATATGGGATGTTGCCTTGCTTTGGGACAGTGATCCGCGTTTCTCCGATCCGCTGCTTGACCACCTTCGGCGATCCGGCGATCTGGTTGTTGGCGAAAACGAACCCTATGACGGCGCCCTACGCAATGACACAATGTTCCGCCATTGTGTTGTAAGCGGGTTGGCGCATACGCTGATAGAAATCCGGCAAGATCTGATCCGCGAAGATTCCGGCGTTCAGGAATGGATAGAACGCCTGACGCCAATGCTGGAAGAGATCAACAAACTTGAAGACTTGCACGTGATACGCCATTTCGGTTCACGTACCGGTCCGGTGGAAACAACGAAAATACAGATACCCTAGCCATTCGAATCGCATATTACTTATCTGGAGTAACGAAGATGGATGAAGATACCCGCACGAAACTCGAGGCAGCGGCATTCCGCAGATTGGTCAATCACCTGCGAGAGCGCACAGATGTCCAGAACATCGACATGATGAACCTGGCGGGGTTTTGCCGAAATTGTCTTTCGCGCTGGTATCAGGAGGAAGCTGCAAAGAACGATATTGAAATTTCTAAAGATGAAGCCCGCGAGATAGTTTATGGCATGCCTTATGAAGAGTGGCGGGACCGCTATCAGCTTGAGGCAACTGCCGAGCAAAAGGAAGCATTTTCAAAAGCCCAGAAGGGCCACTGAAAACCAAGTTCATTACACGGAGTAGATTATGGCCGATTACGCAATTGCGCGCGATCAATTGAAATCCATTGTGGAACGCATTGAGCGTCTAGAAGAAGAAAAAGCGGGAATCGCAGAGGATATTCGGGAAGTCTATGGCGAAGCGAAGGCCAATGGGTTCGATGTCAAAATACTGCGTCAGGTCGTTCGATTGAGAAAACAGGACTTGACCGAACGCCAGGAACAGGATGCGGTTCGTGACTTGTATCTGCACGCGCTGGGCATGATTCCTGACCCGAATGAAAACTCAAACGAAAGCTAGATCGGCGTCAGAGACGGTTACCGGGTGAAATTCCTGGACATGTCGGATCGAATTTGAGCGGAAATCCGGCCAGGCTGGTACCGTGGGCCAGTTTTTGCAAATCCCGCCATCAGATATTTTGTCTTGGTATTCAGATAATCCTGTTTGCCGTAAGTTGGGGCGCTCAGGCTGCTTATCATCCCGATCGGAACTTCTGACGCAAGCGCCCACTTGCCGAGATATCCGCGCTGGGCGGTTTGCGGCATCGGGACCACGACGGAATCCGGCTGGGTAATTGCGGAACGGGTTGCCGCTGCAATTACCTGTCCTTGCTCTGCCTGGGCTGGCGGAACCGGGCGCGGTTCGGGAACAGCAAAATCTGCCCTGTAAAGCTCGTCATCCATTGGCTCCAACACCGCAGGTTCGACCGGCTTAGTCTCTTTATCTGTCAGAATCGCAGCTTCAATTTCCTGCCTGCTGTCGACAAGTGCGCGGATTGCCTGGCTTGCAGATGAATCAGTTACTGTTGCAGCAAGTGCCAGCTGGAGGGTCTTGTTTGACGGACCCTCAATCGTGGTCGTGCCAATATCTGAACCATCCTGATCTATGCTCGCAATTGCGCCGGTATATCCGTATTCCACATTCTCTATCGCATCTCGAGATTGAGGTGGTGAGGATGGAAGGCCGGCAGCCGGTATGGGTCTTGCCAGTTTGGGGCCTGTTGTCGAGCGGCGCTCTGGCACTTCAACTATCAGGCTGTTTGCGGCGCCAACCGAGGCACGTAATTCAGTGCGGTTTGAATTCTCATCAAGCAATGCGAACACAGGTACATCGTTTTGCGGACGTGGCGCACGGGTGTTCGGAATCGGAGTTATCGGTGGTTTGGCCGATGCCAGTTCAGGTTCACGAGTTGCGGGGGCTGCTGCAATTGGTGTGCCGGCTTGCGCTGGAGATGAAATCGCAAACAATGAGGCCTGGGACTGGTTTGGCGGGGTCTGCGCTGCCGGTACTATTACCGGTTGCGGATCGACCGATGCAAATCTTGCCGGTTCCACATTCGCGACCGCGTTACGCCGCAAACTCTCGATCTCTCCCGGTGACAGGGCTGAAGCTTCGGTCGTCTGACTATTGGCACGCGCTGCTACCAGCAATTCGCGGGTTTCTGCAAGCAGTCGATCGGTTGGGCGGAGGCTGGGCCTTTTCGAAGGTACGGGCACTATACCGGAAAAATCCTCAGTGCTCTCAGGTCCCAAGCTTGCCAATTGCAGTTCCGTACCACCTTCAGACCCTGGATTTCTTGGTGCAAGTGCGGGAAGCGGCGGTGAATCCGGACCGGATGTATCGGGTTGGTTCGGTCCTGCTGCTGATGCGACCGCGGTCTCTTTTTCAGCTTCCTCATTTCTTTGCTTGCGGGCCAGGGCGAGACGCTCAAAGAAACCTGGCTTCTTAGGCTCCTCAGCCTTTGTGATGACGATATTTTTGGCTCTTGCGCGTTTTGCCTTGTGTTGGGCAACAGCGGCATCATATCCAGGAAGCGGTTTGCCATCGGTCGGGACGTGGAGCGTATTTCCTCTCGGGAAAATCTTCACCAGCTGCTTGCGGGTCATGCGCGGCCAATGACGGACCCTGCCGGTATCCATATGGACGAATGGAGAGCCGGAAGTCGGATAGTAGCCAACGCCACCTACACCCATTTTCAGACCGATTTCGCGCACTTTGGACAGTTTAACGTCGGGGATAAAGTAATCTATTGCCTTGCCAAGTGTGTGCTGGCTGTTCTTGGCCACCCCCTTACTTCGAGAGCGGAGCAATTTGTTGGTTGCCGGCGAGCGGTAGGCGGACACAACGTGGATGTAATCCCTTGATCCGGATTTCTGGTAAACTTCCCAAAGCAGGTCGAGCAGTTGCGGGTCCATCTTGGTTGGCTCATTGCGGCGCCAGTCACGAAGGAACCGGTTGACCCTGTTCAGACCGGAATCAATATATTTGCCGTTCACCTTGTAGGTTATTTCGGCCCGCTCCTTGGTGTGAAGGAAATAAAGCTTCAGCGTGCGTTTCTGGGCATTTGCCGAACCGGCAGTCATCATTGCAGCGAAAACAAGCCAAACGACAGCAAGTGCCAAGGCGCGCGCAAGTCGCACCGGCAGTATATCGCAGACACTCGTTTTCAAGGATATATTCAAAAACCCGCTAACCCGAATTTGAGCCCCTTTCCCAAGCTGGGAATTCAGGACCCATTAACGCCCAATATGGTTAACAAATATTAATGCCCCGTTTGAATTATGCAGCGAAGCTGCCAAGACCAATGTTGCACTAAAAACCAACGACCACACAACATGCAAATGAGGTAATAACGTGACGAATTCACATTGAAGATCGTCTTCCCTAGCAAATTGGTAAACAATGTGCGAGTAGCCCGGTAACTTTTGATTAATATGTCGCAGCGGAAGGCAAAAAATTCAGCGCTCGCGATTCGGTAAAGGCTCTATCCGTGCAATTGCCGTGGTGCTTTTTCCGGCCTGGCATCTTCGATGCCGTAATCCTTCAATTTCCGGTAAAGCGTGGATCTGCCTATTCCCAGTTTACGCGCGACCTCGCTCATGCGACCGCGATAGATCCGGATTGCGAACCGAATAATCTCGGCTTCCATGTGGTCAAGCGGCAAGACATCACCATCTTCGGTCACCAGCGGCAAATATCCATTGGCGATGAAATCAGCGTCATCGCGTACTGCTGCTGTCTGCTTGCCGATTGTTTCCGAATTCTGCTGGTCCAGTGGTGTTGGCTCAATGACTGCGTCCACAGCCTTTTCCGGAACAGGGAGCGTGAAGCCATCGAGCTGGGTCACGATCTGTGGAAACTCATCAATTGTCAGTTCATTATTCTCGGACAAGACGACGGCCCGGAATATCGAGTTTTCAAGTTCACGAATGTTACCCGGCCAATCATAGGCACAAAGCATGGCCAAAGCCTGGGAATCGATGCTGATGTCGTTATTCCGGTTTTCCTCGGCCGCGAATTTCCTGGTGAAATGGCGTGTTAATTGCGCAATGTCTTCGCGGCGTTCCCTAAGCGGGGGGATGGTTAGAGGCAGTACGCTCAATCGATAGTAAAGATCCTCTCGAAAGCGGCCATACTTTACTTCTTCGAGAAGATTTCGATTTGTCGCGGATATGATCCTGATATCGACTTTTACGGGTTTTTTGGCGCCAACAGGATCAATTTCGCCCTCCTGAATGGCGCGTAACAGTTTTACCTGCATGTCCAGTGGCAGTTCACCAATTTCATCAAGAAAAAGCGTTCCGCCATTTGCTTCCACAAATTTTCCAGAGTGCTTGTCGGAAGCGCCGGTAAAGGCACCCTTTTCATGGCCGAAAAGAATGCTCTCGACCAGATTTTCAGGCAGCGCGCCGCAATTAACCGTCACGAAAGGGCCTGAGCTTCTTGGCGAGGACCCCATAATTGCGCGGGCAATAAGCTCCTTACCCACGCCGGATTCACC
>JBCCEP010000234.1:0-6764 GCA_039030215.1 Pseudomonadota bacterium | reverse complement strand
CTCTACTGGAACGTTACCGGCAATTTCTGGTCTTTTCCGATTGACGAGGCGATTGCCAGGGTCAACTTGCCCCAAGGCGCAACCGCAGAACAAATGGCCGCCTATACCGGAGGATTTGGTCAGTCCGGTTCAGACTACCGGGCATCCGGCGAAACCACCGCCAATCCTCAATTTAGTTCCACGCGCACCTTTGCACCCAGGGAGGGCATGACCATTGCTGTCGGCTTTACCAAGGGCATCGTCCAGCAATCCGGTACTTCAGAGTTCTTTTCCAATATATTTGCCAATCTCGGCGCGATCCTGTTCGCCATTGGCTGGACCCTGGTGCCGATCTATTTCCTGGTGGTCTGGTGGCGCGTTGGTCGGGACCCGCCTGCCGAGACGGTGATCCCGCTTTATCATCCGCCCGAAGATCTTTCGCCTGCAGCACTTTCCTATGTTCATTTCAAGTCGTTCCGCAAGATCGGGCGCGGAACCGATCTGGCCTTCATTGCCGCACTGCTGTCGTTGGGCATCAAGAAGCTTTTGGTGATTGACGAAGACGAAAAGGAGAAGATCAGGTTCCAGAAAGGTGAGGGCGATGGCAGCCCGGTGTCACCAGGCGAGCGGGCCCTGTTCTCGAAGCTTTTCACAGGTCGCGATGTTGTGCCGCTCGACAAGCGATACGGAAAGATGCTGCTGACCGCCCGCTCTGCGCTGCATTCTGCAATCACACGTGAATATGGCGGCAAGTTCTTTCGCAAGAACATCGGCTGGTTCATACCGGGCGTGGTCGTCGCCGCTGCGACCTTTATCCTGGGCATGATCCTGCAAAATCCGCCAGAGAATGGCTTGGCGGCGCTCATTCCGACCTTGTTCAGCTCTGTCATCGGATGGGCCTTGTTATGTGTCGGCTGGTACCGGTTCAACTCCCCGGTTCCCACAATCATGGGCCGCATCGCCGCAGTTCTGTTCATGGGAGGCGGCTTGTTGCTGCTTCTGCTCTCCCTGTCTGCCGCATTGTATGCAACGTCATTGCCGGTCTATCGTATGGCAGGCATGATGATATTCCTGGGGGCGGCGCTCATCGTTGCGATGTTTTTTCTGATTTCCGCCCCGACGCTTCAGGGTGCAAAGGTGCTGAGCCGGATCGAGGGTTTCAAGCTGTATCTGGAAACAGCAGAGGCCAACCGGCTCAACATGCGCGATGCCCCGGAAATGACCGAGGAACTTTATGAGCGCTACCTGCCTTATGCGGCTGGGCTCGGTGTGGAAGAACCTTGGTCAAGTGCCTATTCGGCCCATCTGGCCAGAACCGCGCCCGGTGCAGAGCGCAGCTACCGGCCGGCCTGGTATCACGGCAGGAGCTGGCGTGGCGATTCGCTCACCCAGGCAACCGCTTCCTCCATGGCGGCAGTCTCTGCGGCCATGGCCTCCTCCATGCCTCAGCCAAAGAGTTCATCGGGTTCATCCGGCGGCGGATTTTCTGGTGGCGGCGGTGGTGGCGGCGGTGGCGGCGGCTGGTAGAAACTCGCAGAGCTTTGACTCACATTGACGACGGTCAATTTCATGCGGGCTTGATTTCACCTCATTAGACCTATCTTTTTAAATCAAGAGGAATGGAGACTGGTTGATGAAAAAAGGTGAAGTTGCGCTCGGTGAACCGATTGCAGTCGAAGTCGAGGCAGGAAAAAGATACTTCTGGTGCTCATGCGGGAAATCCGCCAGGCAACCCTTTTGCGATGGTTCGCACAAGGACACTGATTATGCACCCATGGCCTGGGAAGCGGATAAATCGGAAACAAAATACTTCTGCTGTTGCAAACACACCGACCATCAACCGTTTTGTGATGGAAGCCACAACAAATTGTAGAATCACTGTCTACGTGCTGAATTCATGATCAGATCACGCAAAAAAATGTGATCGCAAATTCCTGCGACTTATTAATCCGTTTGAGCGCTCTCCCGTATTTCCGATCAGTGGCTGGCTTGCACGGTCCATTATAAGAACTTGGAGCATTTAGGGAGATTTCCATGCGTAAAACAGTATTTGCTGCGGCGGCAGCATTAGCCTTTGTTATTTCATCACCGGCAAGCGCCGCAAACATTGTACAGACCGCAGCTTCTGCCGGTCAGTTCAATACTCTGCTGGCCGCGGCCAAGGCCGCAGGTCTGGCCGGAGCCCTTTCCGGTAATACCAAATTGACCGTCTTTGCACCGACCGATGCAGCATTTGCCAAGCTTCCCAAGGGAACGGTAGAAAATCTGCTGAAGCCTGAGAACCGCGACCAGTTGGCGGATCTTCTCAAATATCATGTCGTTGCTGGCGAAGTGAATGCGGCTGATATCCCGCTTGGCGTGACCCAGGTGCCGACCATCAAGGAAGGCGGCGATACCAAGGTAATCACAACCCGTTGGGGCAATAATGTCACCGTAGATTTTGCGCGTGTGATCACCGCTGACATCCAGACGTCAAACGGTGTGATCCACGTGATCGACAAAGTGCTGATACCTACAAACTAAGAATACAGCACTTGTTTCCTGGGGCGCGCCAACCGGCGCGCCTTTTTTCATGCCTATCGTCAGGATGACATGAAGCCGTGATTTTGCTAAGCCGGGCGTTGTTAACTGCTTTCTTGTCTCGAGGGCATTCAATTGCAAAAAGCCAGGATTACAGAACAGGCACCCGTGTTTTTGGTTTCCAACTTGATGGAATCGGTCGCCTATTGGCAGGATAGTCTGGGTTTCAAGGCCCGGCTCTATGGCGAGCCAGCGGATTTTGCCATCCTTCGACGCGACAACGCCTTCATGATGCTAAGCCAGAAGCCGGCAGATCACGAAATCGTCCCGCACTGGAAGATCAAGGACAAATTGTGGAATGCCTATTTCTGGGTTGATGATGCCAAGGCATTGTTCGAGGAATTCTCTGCCAATGGCGCCAAGATCGATTACGGACTTTGTGAACAACCCTATCGCGTTCTCGAATTCGGCATACAGGATCCCGACGGCCATGATATAGCATTTGGCCAGGACCTCGAATAAACCGATCTTCTTTTTCCTCCTTCACGACAGCACCAACCCATGCCTGACCTACTACTCGAATTGTTTTCAGAAGAAATACCCGCGAGAATGCAAAAGAAGGCCGCTGGCGATCTTCGTGCCGCCGTCACCAATGCGCTCGTTGATGCCGGTCTTACTTATGAAGGCGCCAGGGAATATTGGACGCCGCGTCGGCTCGCCTTGGATGTTCGCGGAGTAACCGTGCGTTCGGCTGATATCCGTGAGGAACGGAAAGGCCCGCGCGCCGATGCTCCCGAAAAGGCAATCGCAGGGTTCTTGCGCGGCGCCGGTTTGTCTTCCGTTGACGAGGCCGAAATCAGGACCGATCCGAAAAAGGGAGACTTTCTTGTCGCGGTAATCGAGAAGCCGGGAAGGGCGGCAGAGGAGATTATCGCCGAGTGCTTGCCGCCGATCATTCGCAATTTTTCCTGGCCCAAATCCATGCGCTGGGGTGCGGCATCACGCGAGCCCGGCTCGCTCAGATGGGTTCGTCCGCTGCAATCGATTCTGTGTACATTCGGACCAGAGACAGAAGATCCCGAGATCATTTCCTTCGAGGTCGATGGACTTGCATCGGGCAATGTCACCCATGGCCATCGCTTCCTTTCTCCGGGTGAAATTTCCGTCAGGCGATTTGATGATTATGTCTCGAACCTGGAAAAGGCGAAGGTCATTCTCGACGCGGAACGGCGTCAGGAAATGATTTCAACGGATGCAAAAAATCTTGCTTTCGCCCGAGGCCTCGAACTGGTCGAGGATGCCGGCCTTCTCGCCGAGACGGCAAATCTTGTTGAATGGCCGGAGCCACTGATCGGTGATTTCGACGAGAATTTTCTGGCGATTCCCGACGAGGTGACAAGGCTTACCATCCGTGAAAATCAGAAGTGTTTTGTCCTGCGCAAACAGGGCGGCACCGAGCTGACTAACCAGTTTGTTCTGGTGTCCAATATCGAGGCGACCGACGGTGGTGCAGAGGTCGCGCGCGGTAATGGCAAGGTCGTAAATGCGCGCCTTTCGGACGCAAAATTTTTCTGGGATTCCGACTTGCAGATCGCCCGCGCCGATGGCGGGTTTGACAGTTGGATCGAGGGTCTCGACAACGTCACTTTCCACGCCAAATTGGGGTCGCAGGGAGAACGTGTAAAACGCATCATGGCGCTGGCAGAAGAGCTTGCGCCACTGGTCGGGGCCGACCCGGAAAAAGCCAAACGCGCAGCTCGACTCGCAAAAGCCGATCTTCAATCTTCCATGGTTTTCGAGTTCCCCGAAGTGCAGGGCCGCATGGGTCGCCGCTACGCCGAAGACGTCGGCGAGGATGCTTCCGTCGCACTTGCGATCGAGGAGCATTACAAGCCGCTCGGCCCCTCCGACGACGCGCCTTCCGACCCGGTTTCGATCGCCGTTGCACTTGCCGACAAGCTCGACACATTGGTCGGCTTCTGGGCGATTGACGAGAAACCAACCGGCTCGAAGGACCCCTATGCATTGAGGCGCGCAGCGCTTGGCGTGATCCGTTTGGTGCTGGAAAACCGGCTGAGACTTTCAGTAAATCCGCTCTATGATTCCGGTCTCCAGCTTTATGGAAATCTCGACGACCAGGACTCCGCCGCTGGCAATAAAGGAGACCTTCTCTCCTTCTTCCACGACCGCCTCAAGGTCTATCTGCGCGACACTGGTGCGCGGCATGACCTGATCGACGCGGTCATCACACCGGACTCTGACGACCTTCTTATCATCACCCAAAAGGTACGTGCACTGCAGGAACTGGTGGAATCCGAAGACGGCGAAAACCTGCTGGCAGGTTACAAGCGCGCGGCCAATATACTTGCCGCCGAAGAGAAGAAGGGAACGCAAGTTAAAGCTTCAGTTTCACATGAACTACTTGAATCTGATTCAGAACTTGAACTTGAAAAATCATTGAATCAAATCATCGGCAATGCCACGCAAGCTGTTGAAAAAGAAGACTATTCTTCTGCCATGCATGAGCTTGCCAAACTGCGTGCGCCAATTGACGTTTTTTTCGAAAACGTATTGGTTAATGTCGAGGATGAAGCAGTGCGTGCAAATCGGCTCGCTTTGTTGGATCGCATTCGACAGGCAACAGCGACAGTTGCTGACTTCTCCAAAATCAGCGGTTAGACTGTTTCAGAAGCTTTCGACAACGTCGGTAATCGGATCGACGCAACACGAATTTTGTGAGCAAAAAGCGAGGCGCCTCGGCGCGCCAGCACAGGCACCGGCAGCTAACGGATCGCCGTGACCGAAAAGAAGGAGCAACCCATGAAGACCTGGAAACTTTATCTGTCTGGTGAGATTCACACCGACTGGCGCGAGGAGATTGAGGCTGGCGCAAGCGCTGCGGGACTGCCGATAGAAACCGCTTCGCCTGTAACCAATCATGAAGCTTCCGACGACTGCGGTGTCGCCATCCTTGGTGCAGAACCAAACAAGTTCTGGCACGATCACAAGGGTGCGCTGATGAACGCGATCCGCACTCGCACGCTTATTTCCGAAGCCGATATTGTCGTCGTCCGTTTTGGCGAAAAATACAAGCAGTGGAACGCCGCCTTCGATGCCGGCTATGCTTCGGCACTCGGCAAGCCGCTCATCATTTTGCATGGCCCTGACCACCAACACGCACTCAAGGAAGTTGATGCCGCTGCATTGGCCGTGTGTGAAGTTCCGGCCCAGGTCGTCGATATTTTGCGCTATGTAATTCGCGGCGAACTCGACGGTTACACCGGCAACAAGGCTGCTGCCGAATGAGTTCAAAATCGGTTTGAAATCGATTGCTGGGAAAGAGGGAGGCAGGCTTGGACAAGCTACCGGAAAAGACGCGCGAACTGCATAATCATCACTTCGATTCCACCGTCTGGAACGACTTCAAATTTCGTGATGATGACATCGTCATTGGCACCTATGCGAAGTCCGGAACGACCTGGGTTCAGCAGATTGTCGGCCAGCTTGTTTTCGATGGAAATGAAGATGTGGCGGTCGCCGAAATTTCACCGTGGATCGATTTGCGCGTGCCGCCGAAAGAGGAAAAATTCGGAGCGATTGAAAGCCAGGATCATCGCCGATTTGTGAAGACGCATCTGCCCCTTGATGCCTTGGTATTTTCTCCAAAGGCCAAGTACATTTATATCGGCCGCGACGGTCGTGATGTCGTCTGGAGTTTTTATAATCACCATCGTAATGCCAATGATCTTTGGTATGAAATTCTGAACGATTCACCTGGCCGCGTTGGTCCGCCGATCGACAGGCCCAAGGATTCGATTGTCGAATATTTTGGCGACTGGCTCGAAAACGATGGCTTTCCGATTTGGTCATATTGGGAAAATATCGGCACCTGGTGGCCGGCGCGAAATCTGGAAAATGTGCTGTTCCTGCATTTCGCAAATCTCAAACAGGACATGCCCGGCGAGATTCGACGCGTCGCAGATTTTCTCGAAATTGATGTCTCGCCCGATCGCTGGCCGGCCATTCTGGAACACTGCAGTTTCGACTACATGAAGGCAAACGCCGAACAGGCGACGCCACTTGGTGGCGCGGTCTGGGAGGGCGGCGCAAAGACATTTGTACACAAGGGTAAGAACGGCAGATGGCAAAATGAACTGCCAGCCGATCTTAGTCAGGCCTATGAAAAAATGGCGGTTGAAAAACTGGGCGCCGAATGCGCCGAATGGCTCAAGACCGGAAAGCTCTAACCGGCGCGGATCGTCTTG
>JBCCEP010000233.1:0-6787 GCA_039030215.1 Pseudomonadota bacterium | reverse complement strand
CTTCTCGGCAGCCTTGCGACTGCAAGCGCGCGAGACGAGCAAAACCCAGAAGTCAGATCTCATAGGACCCGCAGGATGCTGCTGGCAATTCAGCGTGGATTTGTCTCGACGCTGCCCTGGTCGCCGCTAGCATTTGCCATGGCGATCACAACCTCGCTGATACCCGGTGCCAGCTGGGGTGAGGCAGTATTGCCCTGTCTGTTGACCGGCCTGGTTCTTGCGGTGACCGGGTGGGTAATGGATGCGGTGTTCAAGCCGCAGCTTGCTTCAGGGCCAGTAGAACAAAATCCGCCTGAGGGCAGCTGGGCGAGCGTCCTTCCGCTTTTGGGACTGCTTTCGATATTGATCTTGAGTGTTGCCGGGCTGCATTTGATTACAGGGATACGTGCCGTTGGTCTGGTGATTGTCGTTGTTCCGATAATGGCGACCTTGTGGATCGGCATTCAGGCTAATGGTGAGCGGACATTGGCGACAATCGGCACGCGATCTGTTTCCTATTTAACCCAAGACCTACCGCAATATCGTGGAGAGCTGGTCCTGCTTATGATGGCGGGTTTCATCGGTACTTTGGGCAGTGAGCTGCTTGTACCCGTACTTCAGACAACTGGTCTTGGATTGACCCAAATTCCAGGTTGGCTGGTCTTGGTCAGTCTGGTCTGGCTAATACCGTTGACCGGGCAAATTGGCATGAACCCAATCCTCTCGGTTTCCCTGTTTGCGCCGCTGCTTCCAGATCCGGCTACACTTGGAGTCTCTGCCGCCGCCTTGGTCACTGCGATTACGGCTGGTTGGGCATTGGGTGGTGCGAGTTCTCCCTTTACTGCCACCACATTGCTGGTCGGCTCCTTTGGTGGCGTCAGCGCGACACATGTCGGGCTCAAATGGAACGGTGTCTATACGATTGTTTGCGGTGTAATCCTGTCTGGTTGGGTCGCGTATCTGGCAATAGGCTAGTGTTATCCTGAAAACCCTCCGCTCGCCATGAGCGATATAAATGAGTTAAGCGGATCAAAATGGCTGCAAAATATCTGCTTAGCCTAATCGCAGACCATAACCCTCTGCTTTCTTGCGCCCCAGAATTCAAAATTGCATTCGTATATTTCGCCGGTTTTCCAACGCCTGTCGATAACGGTTATGTTTGGGTCGCCAGTTGCCGCGCGAACGGCATCACTGACCCGGCCGCCAAAATAAAAGTGAGGGCGCAACAGTTTCTGCAATTCAAGATATGGATCACTGCTATACAGTGTTATTGCCTGAGCGGCAGGTTCAACTGAGTGGCCATGAGGCTTGACCGGAAACGCGTCTGCATCGGAGCCAATCATTGTAGCAAAAGTGATGGCACCGACGAATCCGGAAAACAAGTGCGCGAATTGAGCCATATCCAATTCTCCTTGGGTCTGAACAGAATATATAGGCATCGCGTCGTACTGCGACAATCCGCGGGAATCGCCTGCGTGGGTAACATCCACGTTTAGCTCATGGCAGAAAGAAGCGCTCCCAATTCATTGAGGGTCATCCCTGCCTTTTTGACCGCCGAACTTGCTTTTACTTTCTCCTCCCGTGGCGTGAAAATATTCTCCTGATCAAACATGCCCAGGCCAATCGTCATATTGGATGGCGGACGCGGTACGTCGAGTGCATTGAGTACCATGGCAATGGTCGCGGGCCCGCAACAGGCCGGATGGACTTGCGTTGTGAAATGGATGCTCAAAGGGAAATAGTCGCGGATTGCCTCGGCACCCAAAAGAAGCTCCTCGCCTGAGGCACTGTCCAGAGCGGAAATGCCAAACCCTATTTTGTCACGATGACCCTCGTGCCAATCCGGACCCTCGAATACAGATCCAGCACGTCCTTGTTGTGCATGCGGATGCAGCCATATGAAACGTAGCCGCCAATTGAACCAGGCCTGTTCGTGCCATGAATTGCATACTGACCAGAGCCGGATATCAGGAGGGCAGCCGCACCCATTGGATTATTGGGTGCGCCCCCGGGAATAACAGAAGCGATATTTGGCTTATCGCGTCGAATATCGGCAGTCGGACGCCAGGCGGGCCTGATCGTCTTTGCAGAGATGCGGCGCTGACCGGTCCACTGTCTGCCCGCCCGACCAACACCAATTCGATAACTCATGGCCTTGCCGTTTCCCAACCCCAGATACAAACGGCGTTTGGAGGTCTTGATCACAATGGTGCCTCTATCAACGCCAGGCGAGCTGACAACCTTGCGTGCATCGGCATCCGTTGAAACGGCTGCCATGCATACCGAAATTGCGACAAACAGTAAAAGCCTCGTCATTTTGATCATGGCAACTTCCAACCAGATACGTTGCTCCATTTGAGCCTATCACAGGTCTCAAACTTCCGGCGCTTAAGCCTAATTTAACCTTAATCAAACATTGTTGAGGGGCGCAATGAACACCAATGAAAAATTAGTCAGGCGTTATTTTTGGAGCGATTGTTGCAAGTTTGCACTAGCAGGAATCTAAAAAACATGTCGTTTGGCCTTATGGGTTGGATGGAAGTTCACGAATTTCCTTGGCGCTAAACTCAGTAAGCTATCAAGAGGCTTGTTATGAAGAAAACGATCACAATCGTACTAGCACTGTTTACAGTTGCTGCGCTTGCCGGTTGCGTCAGCTATGGCAAAGGCAAAGGTAAAGCACCTGTAATCGTTGAAACCAACGGTTAATCTGTGACCTAATCAGCCAAAAGGGGAAGCGACGCTTCCCCTTTTGGTGGTTTTGCCATGAAATTTTCTGGCGAGTTGCATTCGTGAAGCCGTTCATGAAAACAATTTATCTGGCCGCCCTCCTCTCGATTTTAGTTTTGGGAGGATGCGCTTCCACGATCAAAAAATATGATTCCACCTTTACCTCTGCCGTTTCCTCGCACGGTGAGGCATCGGGTCTGGCCATCAAACCGGTTGCCAAGCTTGAGAAGCCTTACTTCATCGAGTTTCGGGCGCGCAGTGCTTTGACCTATGGCCATGCGAGCGTGGTCTTTGGCAAGCTGGACAAGAATGGAAACATCCCGGTCAACAAAAAAGGCGTGTTGGTTCCAGGAATGGTGGAAATTTCCGGATTGCACCCTGCGACACCCAGTACCGTGCCGTGGACGGTCGGCCATGTTGTACCTGTGCCGGCAGAAACCGGACCTAGCGATGGTGATTTTGAGGATGCCTATGTCACTGCCCGTTACCGGATCGATCTGACAGAGGCAGAATTCAGGCGGGTTGTCTGGATTGTCAGAAAGCACAAGAATTCAAACCCAATGTGGTATGCCCCGATCTATGCCGCCAATTGCCTAGGCTATATTGGCTCGATAGCAAAGGATATGGGCTTGAAAGTGCCGGTAATACCTGACCTTCCAAAGGAATATGTCGAGAAGCTCAAATCACTGAACACGTAACCGGGCAAGCATCCACGAACCGGGCTGTCACGGCCATCGCGGGTGGTGGAAATCAATCACATAGGCATGACGGTGACGGACGGCTTCGTGCCGGTGGGGATGGCTGTGCGGTTCCGGCCCTTCCCAGCCTTCATGCTCATGCTGATGATGTTCATCATGGACATGCATGTGAGCGTGATCCACCGCTTCGTGGCTATGTTCCATGACAGTCTGATCCGTGGCAGGCCAGATGATCCATGCCACCAATATCGAGCAGACCACAATTGCCAGCAATAGTGCAAAGGCAACTGGTAACCCCATTGAGCTGCCCACCCAGCCGGCCAACGGGTAGGTTATCAGCCAGCAAGCATGCGAAAGTGCAAAATGCGCAGAAAAGTAAGCCGGTCGATCAGCCGGATTTGAAGATCGCGTGAGCAGGCGTCCTGAAGGTAATGACACCGCGGTAAATCCAATACCAATCACAGCCCACACAGTAAGTGCGGCTGCATAGCCAGGCCTAAATATCCCGATAAACAGAGCGGCAGCCATTACAAGGCCACCAAGAATCATGACGGTGCGATCATCGACGATCTTCAGCAGTTTTGGCAGGCTGACCGCTGAACAAATTGAACCGAAGCCGAACGCCGCCAGCATGATGGCGGTTTCCTGCTGCCCCAGTTGCAATGCCGATTGAACATAGACGACCGTATTTACAATCACCATGGATCCGGCAGCAGCTCCTGCCATGGACATGGCCAGTAATCCTCGAAGACGTGGGGTGGCTAAATAGGCCCGGATCCCGAATGAAATGCGGGAAAAAATTCCATCTGCTTCAGGTGCAGGTGATTGCCGCGGCAAAATGGTCGAGATGATCAGGATTGCAGAAATGACGAAAGCTATTGCGTTGAAGGCAAAGAGCCCGTTAAAGCTGACAAATAACAGGGCCATTGCCGCTAAGGCCGGGCTCGCCAGGCTTTCCAGATCATAGGCCAGGCGAGATAGCGCAAGCGCCTTTGTATATTCACCTTCGGCCTTGAGTATATCCGGACTTGTTGCCTGAAATGCCGGTGTAAATCCCGCAGAACAGATTTGCATCAGAAAGATCAGGACATAAATCTGCCAGACCTGGGTAACGAATGGCAGGCAGGCGACAAACAGCGCCCTGATGACGTCGAGGCTGACTAGAAACTGACGGCGAGGCAGTTTTTGAGCAATGCTTCCGGCAATGGGAGAAAAAAACACATAGGCGATCATTTTTATGGCAAGCGCCGTGCCCAGTACTTTGCCGGCATCGCCACCGGCCAGTTCAAATGCGAGTAGCGCAAGTGCGACAGTCGTAAGCCCCGTTCCCAGCAAGGCAATGACCTGCGCCGAAAACAGGCGAGCATAGACGCTATTTTTCAGTGGGCTAAACATCAACACGAAAATCCGATCCGGATTGACTAAAGAACAATGCCCAAATCGTTGCAGGCTCGCAATGTGATGCCGGTTTCTGGTTCATCTTTACCCATTGACATGATGTTGACGGCACCATTTTCGGCAATCATGGCTAGATAGGGTATTTCATCGGAGTACTGGCCGGCGCTGTTCCTGATACTATACATGCCGCAAACGGCGGTCCCAGCTTTGGAACTGTAAGTTGCCGATTGTTGGCCGAATCGGGCACTTTTTGGATCATCAAGCGAGTCGCGCACTTTGGAATGAACCGTATTGATTTGTTGATCGGTCAGGCGTACCGGTCTTGTCTCGACAATCTCAGGCGTAGGCGTAGACGTCGTGGTCGAGCAAGCCTGGACCAACAGACAAGTCAATAGCAGTAGCTTGAATCGAATCTGCATGGTGTCCGAGAGGATAGTTCAATCAACCAATACAGGCAAACCGGGACGGGACATCGCTCAGATGTAGTCAGCCAAACATATTTTTCGAGAGGTCGATACTGCCCTCCCCTCGACATCAACTTTCCGACTGTTTCTCTTCCGTCTCTTCGGTTTCTTCACCTTCTATCGGAGCGGAGAACGTTTTGAGATAGGCAATGACGTCGAGACGATCCTGTTCCTTTTTCAACTTGAACGTCATTTTGCTCTTCGCCTTTTTGTCATCAAGCTTGGCACGGAGGTACTTTCTCGGATCAACGAGATAGATAAAGAGCTCTTCTTCGTTCCATACGAGGCCGGCTTCACCCGCAGCGATGATGCTCTTGCCATATTTATAATCAGCGAAGGTACCAGCGGGACGTCCGACAACATCATTCAGAACGGGACCGACCTTGTTTTTGGCGGATTCGCCAACCGTGTGGCAAGCCGCACATTTCTTGAACACCTTTTTGCCCTTGACTGCGTCGCCTTCCATGGCTGCGGCATTAGAGCTGAGAGTTACCGCCGCGAGGAAAGCTGCCAGGACTGGGGCGAGCTTCTTGTTTTTTTCATTTGCAACCATGTTTCCTCCAACAAGAACGTCTTGCCTCCCTTGTTCAGATCTGATTTGCCAATCGTGTTCCATAGCGAAAATCTGTCCCGAGAACTATCGCGACCTGATCGACTTCCCTAGAATAATATACCTGCTTAACACTGCCTGCGCAGCCATATGCCGGAAAAGTGAAACAGAAAGTGATTGCCAGCTTATCGTTGATGGTAGCAGCCTTCACCGGCAGTCTTAATTGACTTTGCGGGAGCTGTTTTGAGTTTGGGAGATCAATTTTCAACCATTCTCTGGCGTTTATGAAAACTGCTCGGCATCGAATTCCGGGCAGGGTTTATTGTCGGGATGGGTCTTTTCGAGCCACCAATCCTCACTATTGCAGCCAGTCAAAACCAGCCCAGAATTGCACGCTGTCCGACAAACCTAATTGTCGAATAACATGGATTGCTACTTGGGGTCGCCTTACTGGTTATCAAATTCCGCTTCCGACAAGGCACCGTCGCCATCTGAATCGGCGTTGTTAAACGATTCTTCAGTCAAGTTTATGCCGGAGGCTCTCAGTTCATCAATTGTCACTTGGCCGTCCCCATCGGCATCGATCTTGGCAAAATCACCGGCCGCGATCGCGAAAGCTGGCGCGATGATCAAGATGGAAAGTGCGATTACGAGCTGCTTCATGTACCCACTCCTAGAATTCAAATTGCGTAAATCAGGTTGATGCAAGGCTTGATGCTGGCGTGGCAAAACAATCAATACACGGTGTCGCCGACCGAAACGTCGCATCCGCTTGTCGCCGGCGCGAAACCCGAAATCGCGTTACCGAAACAGCCGATTTGCGACGAAAATCCGAGATCTGCGATACCATCATCACCGGGCGACGTATTGAGTAGACGATTACGCGATATCTCGGCGCGTGTAATGGACACGACAGCAATCCCGTTTTTTTGCGTGGCATCCCTAATTCCGAATACCGAATTGTCGCG